>DATJDO010000318.1:0-1601 GCA_035497375.1 Chitinophagaceae bacterium
CCCTTCTCCATCCCCAAAAACTATACGATAAAACAATAATAGCAATTTGATTCATTTCATTTAATTTCGCCGCACATTTTCATCAACTAAAACGGATACCTAACTATGCAATCAATCTTTGACAGGGTACAGGAAATGGGACACGAACAGGAGGTATTTTGCCACGATCCCTATTCTGGTCTGAATGCCATCATCGCCATACACAATACTACGCTGGGGCCTGCTCTGGGCGGCACACGCGTATGGAATTACGGAAGCCATGAAGATGCGCTCATAGACGCCCTGAGGTTGAGCCGCGGTATGACCTATAAAAATGCCATTAGCGGCTTGAATATCGGCGGAGGTAAAGCAGTGATTATCGCAGACCCTTCTATGAAATCAGAAGCCCTGTGGCGCCGTTACGGCCGTTTTGTCAACAGCCTTAATGGCAAGTACATCACCGCCGAAGATGTGAATACGAATACTTCCGATATGGAGTTTGTTTCCCTGGAGACTAAGTTTGTAACCGGCGTACCAGAATATGCTGGTGGTAGTGGAGACCCTTCTCCCTTTACAGCACGTGGTGTGTATATGGGCATGAAAGCCTCTGCAAAAAAAGCCTATGGCAACGACAGCCTTGCCGGCAAGAAAGTGCTGGTACAGGGTGCAGGCCATGTGGGCCAGTACCTGATCGGTCACCTGGTAGAAGAAGGGGCAAAAGTAATGGTGTCTGATATCGATCAGGCCAAACTGAAATCTGCTTCCGAAAAATACAGGTCTATTGAAGTAGTGGATAACGCTACTATTTTCGACCTTGATATGGATATTTATGCTCCCTGTGCTTTGGGCGCTACCGTCAACGACGAAACAATCAGCAAACTGAAGTGTTCTATCATTGCCGGAGCTGCGAATAACCAGTTGGCAGACGAGAATATACATGGCCCCCTATTAGTTAAAAAAGGTATCCTGTATGGGCCTGACTTCCTGATCAATGCCGGTGGTGTGATCAATGTGAGCGCGGAACTGGACGGCTACAATATTGGCAAAGTAAATAGTGCTGTAGAAAAGATTTACGAACGTACACTGGACATCTACACACTGGCAGAAAAAGAAAATACACACCCTCAGGCTGCAGCGATGATCATGGCCCAGAAACGGATCGACGACATCGCCAAAATGAAGTCGCGGATGTAAAAGCCACACCTCCTTTAAAAAAACTGTTCTTTTAGAACAGTTTTTTTATAATACAAACTGGTATTATAAAAAAATTAATTGTGCCAAATACTTGGCGTCTTGATTGTATTGCTGAATTTATTGTTGTAAGTTGTTTGATTAAAGCAACTTACCGCGTTTTTATAGTACAAAACAGTATGCTGTAGGCAAGGTTTAGAAAAATGAAATCCGACAATTTTATTTGAACTGATCTATGGATATAAATGAGCAAACGGGCAATCCTGTAGTGCGACTTAGAGCGTTCAGGGCTATCGATGACCCTGCATCATGTGCGCTCTTCCTGGAAGGGCATGAACACGTGCTGACCAGTATTGGTGTCACCAAAGTAACGTCTTCCAAAGATGAATGGACACGCAATCCCGCTGCTTTTGTGCTGATTGTGGAGTCGC
>DATJDO010000319.1:0-6803 GCA_035497375.1 Chitinophagaceae bacterium
GTGGCTTTTTCCTTTGTATAAAAGACGCAGAGACGCTACCTTTAGCGCATGAAGCGCCATTTTGCGGACTATGTTCTCTATTTCGCACAGGAGCGTACTACTGAAGGCAGCCTGGCCAGGCTTGTAAAAGACGATCCCGCCTTTCCTGCAGGGGAGCGCGATGACAAGCAGGTATATACCTACCTCATCAATGCCGCGCGGTACGATTGCTTTAAGGATACCATCGTCTACCTGTATCACCGCTACCTGGTGTTCAGCAAATAAAAACTCCAGTGTCTGCTGCTGCAAGCCGGCATCTTATCTTCAACACGCATACCCGGCATACAACAACTAAGGCTGCATTTTGTTCATGTAGTACACAATACCCTCATTTTCGATAATCAGTTCATTGGCCTGGCAGTTGATGACTTTAAACGGGCGTTCGTCTTTGCCTGAAGTGAACAGGATGCCTTTACTGTAGTCCTGAACGATCCAGGAAGGTTGCCCTATGGGGTCTTCAAAACCATATATTTTGGCGGTGATGACATCGTCCTTTTCTTCTACCTCCACCAGGCGCAGCAGGCGGTATTTCTGCTCATTTTCTATAGGCTTGGCACTGGTGCGCTTATAGCATTTCCATACCCCTACAAAGGGTTCGATCTTGTCGGGCACAGTACCCATCTTTACCGCAGGGGCAGGCTTGAACTTCAGGTTGTTGGTGTTGCGCACGGGGGCAGGCTTTTTGTTGCTGTAGCGCTGCATTTCTATCTCCAGGCCCTCATCTGCCGCCAGCAGCATACGACCGTCCTGCTGCTCCAGGATATCAAATTCATTAGGCCCCATCATCAACGTGGTACCGATCTGCTTCAGGTGCAGGCGTGGCGCAGCAGGGCTGCTTTTGCCCCAGATGCAAAGATTACTGCTGACTACTTCAAAAAACAGGGTATCGGTGACCGGTATTTTTTTTCCTGAACGGCTCCTGCCCACTTCTTTCCAGGCGCCTTTCAGCACTTTGGTATTCGCAATCTGCGCCCCGGCAATATGGCTGAGGAGTAACAGGCAAAGCAATACGGTAATTTTTCTCATAAAGTAGCTGCTGTTTTGAAACAAGTGAAGAGGAATCAAAAATATTATTTTAAAGATAAAAAAATGTTGATTTAAGCCCGGTATTTTGCAGGAATCAAAAGGTTATCTTCGTCAAAACCCGGAAACTCATGTATCCTGTACTCACCTACTCCCGTACTCCCGGAGACTTTACCCACGCGCTAGCCCCTTTGCAGCAACTCGGTCTCAAAGCCATTCGGCTGATCTACAAAGGCCTGCCGGAAACCCTTTTCCTGCAACGGATTGCGGAAATACAGGAACAGATCAGCAGACAGGGACTGGATATCGACATATTGGTAGACCTTCCGGGCCGGAAACCGGCTGTAGGCAGCCTGCCCCAGGACCTGCAGATACAAGCAGGGCAGGAATACAAACTGGTACCAGCGGAAACGCACCTCCTTTCGCCGGATATTCCGCTCGACAATTTTTTTGACCATGCTGACTTTCCCGGCCTGGCTGCCGGCGATACCATCAGCATCGCAGACGATGAACTGAACCTGCAGGTATTGGAAGTAACGGCTACCGCTGTACGCTGCACGGCACTGAATACCTTCCGCCTCAGCGCCAACCGTTCGCTCAGTGTCAAAAACAGGCCTTTCCTGGTAACCGCCAATTCGGAAAAAGACCTGAAACTGGTACAGGCTCTGGCCGGGATACCGGACAACCTGAAACTGGTCGTGTCTTTTACCCGTGAGGCCAAAGATATCCTTCAACTGAAAGCCCTGCAGCCGGCAGCAGACATCATTCCTAAAATTGAAACGCTCCTTGATGATCGTGCATTGCAGGACATATTGGACTGCAGCCAGACCCTGATGCTGGGCCGTGGCGACCTGTCGCTGGCCTGCCGGCCTTCTGAACTGTTTGCTTTCCAGCAACACCTCATCAGCCTGTGCCGGGCACAGGGCAAACGCCTGATCGTTGCTACAGGCTTGCTGAGCGGCATCGGTGATAAAGGCTACCCCAGCATTGCAGAAATCGCCGACTACGCCCAACTGCGCCATGCAGGGGTGGAGGCCTTCCTGATCACCGGCTCCAATGCACAGCGCTACCCTGCCCAAACACTTCAATTTATGCGGGATTTTGAAGTATAAGTATTTGCTACTGCTGGTGTGAAGGCTGCCTCGCTAAGCAGCACAAGTCAATTACCCTCTTGCTGCATCTTATGCCAGACAGACGCAGGCGCACACTTCACCGGTATGGTTGCAATGTGCACATGTTAGTGCCTATACTTATAAGGTTTTGAAAACCTTATAAGTATAAAGTCTATTGAAAACCCTGCAGGCCTTTACAACATCAGGCGCGCGGATGTCTGCCTTCCCTGATTTCTTCCACCATCTTTTTGTTGAAGGCGGGCAGGTCTTTGGGTGTCCGGCTGGTCACCAGGCCATTGTCTACAACAACTTCCTCGTCCACCCAGCTGGCGCCGGCATTTTGCAGGTCTTTGCTGATGGCCTTCACCGAGGTCATTTTACGGCCTCGTACCAGGTCTGCATCAATGAGGGTTTGTGGACCGTGACAGATAGCGGCCACGGGTTTTCCGTCTGCAAAAAACTGTTTTACAAATTCCAGTGCAGCATCATTTACCCGCAGCTTATCGGGGTTCAGTACACCACCGGGCAGTACCAGCGCATCGTATTCTGCGGCACGGGCTTCGGCCAGGCTCTTGTCTACCTTGTATTCTTTGCCCCAGTCTTTACCGGACCAGGCCTTGATGCTGCCGCTTTCCGGGCTCACAATGTGCGCGGTCCAGCCTTGTTGTTCCAGTTGCTCTTTAGGAGAAGACAGTTCAGACTCTTCGAAACCGTGTGTGGCCAGTATGGCTATTTTCTTGCTCATTTTATTCCGTTTTTGGTTGACTTCAAAAGTAGAAAGACCATGACCCAATACCTGTCGCGCTATCCTAAAGTTCTGTTAGCCGGAGCCTGCACTGCTATGGTTGTTGTTGTTGTTGTTGGGGTAGGTACGGACGATTGTTATGATTACAGCTGTCCGGAAAGGGATCAGGATGAATGCAGAAATGCCTCGTGTTGTCGGCATGACAGTACCTGGTTGGTGTCCGTGTTACGAAACAAAGGATTACGTTTTACAGCTACAGCAGTGCCCACACGCAAGCTGGTTTTTACCCAACGGGCATGGTTTTCCGCAGCTTATAGTTTACACACTGATCACCGGAGGTTCACTACCAGTCAAAATTTCACCTACCCAAATGGTTAGGCACAGCGGCAGTTTTCTTGATGAAAAGTGTAAAGGAGCAAAGTCGTTTTATTTTTCGATAAAAAGTACATTTTTATTGTTTTTCAATAAATTTTTATACTTTTACACTAATAAATCGAAAAGAAAATGAATACCAAACAGATGCTCCGCATCCTGCACGTCCTGGCCTGGATCTTGTTTGTGGGCCTGGGGATTGAAGCCGGCGGCTTTATCGTATGTGCACTTTTTACTATTGTCAACCCCGATGTGGTCAAAAACCTGTGGCTGTGGCAGGACGTAGACCTTTCCGGCCTGTTTCCGTACCGGCAGCATTTCCTGGAAATCACCGTGCTTATGAGCATCACAGGTGTACTCAAAGCAGTGCTATTTTACCTGGTCGTCACCATATTGTACGACAGGAAGCTGGATTCTCCACAACCGTTCAGCCCGCGGCTGGGCCGTTTTCTTTCGCGCATTGCGTATCTTTCCCTCCTGATCGGATTGTGCTGCCTGGTGGGCTCAGCGTACACGGAGTACCTGGTAACACAGGGAATACGCCTGCCGGATATCCGGCAACTGCGCCTGGATGCAGACGATGTATGGCTGTTTATGGGGCTTACCCTGCTGGTCATTGCGCAGATCTTCAAACGCGGTGTAGCGATTCAATCCGAAAACGAATTAACTGTATAGCCATGCCGATAATTGTAAACCTGGATGTGATGATGGCCCGGAGAAAAATGTCGCTGAATGAACTTTCTGAAAAGGTGGAGCTGACTTTATCCAACCTTTCTATCCTGAAGACCGGCAAAGCAAAGGCGATACGCTTCAGTACCCTGGAAGCCATTTGCAAAGCACTGGATTGCCAGCCGGCAGACATACTGGAATATATCAGCGATGAACGCTGACACGCTATACCTGCAAAACGCTCAACATGAAAAAAGTAATACTGGATCTGGCCGTAAGCCTGGACGGGTTTATAGAAGGCCCCAACGGGGAGATAGACTGGTGCATCATGGATGATGACATGAATTTCGGCGCTTTCCTGGACAGCATTGACACGATATTCTACGGGCGGGTGAGCTATGACGCCTGGGGCAATTACCAGGCTCCCGCAGGGGCTGAAGCAGCAGAACAACAACTCTGGAATGCGATACATGCCAAACAGAAATTCGTGTTTTCACAGCAGGCGCGACAAGACGAAAGGGCTACTTTTATCAGTACAGATATTGCCGCGGCCGTGCACAGGATCAGGGAACAGGGAGGGAAAGATATCTGGCTGTATGGCGGGGCGGGGCTGATCAAAACCTTTATTGATGAAGGCCTTATCGATGAGTACCGTATCTCCGTACACCCTGTAGTGCTGGGCTGCGGTAAGCCTTTGTTTGAAGACCTGCAAAAGCGGATGGCGCTGCTTTTGAAGGACACGCGTGTGTTCCGTTCGGGTGTGGTACAGCTGGTGTATGAGCCGCAGCCCTAGGGGCACAAGTATTCTATTAAGCTTCTGTTTCCTTTGTTTCCTTCAAGGCAGGAAAACTTATCTTCGCGGCTATGAAAAAACTCTCTATGCGCGTACTGCACCGCTACCTTGGCTTTTTCCTGGCGGGCATTATGGCAGTGTATGCCCTGAGTGGTATTGTGCTGATCTTCCGTGAAACGGATTTTCTGAAAAAGAAAAGTATCGCTACAGAACAGATCACACCGGGTGTGGATGCCCTGCACCTGGGCAAGGCGCTGAAGATGAAACGTTACCAGTTTGAAAAGGAAGAAGGTGCCATCATCTATTTCAAAAACGGGGAATACAATAAAACTACCGGTGTGGCCAGCATCAGCAAAAGTGAGTTGCCTTTTGTGCTGGAAAAAATGACGAAGCTGCACAAAGCCACTACAAATGACCCTTTATATTGGCTGAACATCTTCTTTGGCTGCTCCCTGCTCTTCTTTGTATTGTCGGCATTCTGGATGTACCTGCCCAAAACAAAGATCTTTAAGGCAGGCCTGGTCTATGCGCTGGCGGGTGTGGTACTCACGCTGGTATTGTTGTTTGTATAAGCATTACTCCCACACTATTTCACATTTGGTGCAATGATGCAGGAAATTTCATGTTTCATGAAATAACATCCCTGCCGGCAGTATTCAATAACGCCAATACGCTTTCTTTTTCCGTCACAGACAAGCGGTATACGGCACCCAGCACCAGGCTATGGTTTACTTCCTGGTGCCCTGCCGGGAAACCAAAACAAACAGGGAAATCATATTCCGCTACTTTATCACTGATAATCTGCTCCAGGGTCTGGCCAAAAGGTCGCTCGGTATCTTCCATGTCCGTAAAGCTGCCAATAAGCAGGCCTTTTAAACCATTTAGTTTACCGCTGCGTTTCAGGTTGTACAGCATACGGTCTACCTGGTACAGGTGTTCGCCTATGTCTTCGATAAACAGAATCTTACCTTCTGTATCGATCTCAGATACGGAACCGGTAAGGTGCGCCAGCATAGCCAGGTTGCCACCAACGAGTACACCCTCTGCTGTACCGGTACGGTTGTATGCTGCCGCAGCGACAGTGTAGTACAGCGCTTCGCCGCTTAGTGCTTTGCGCAGGCTGAGGATATAATCAGATTGTTCCGTCTCTGGTTTAAAGGCACCACACATTACGGAGTGCAGGGTCGGGATGCCGAACTGCGCCTGTATATGGCTATGCAAGACGGTGATATCGCTGAAGCCGCAAATCCATTTGGGCTGCTGTACAAACTTTGTAAAGTCGATGCGGTCTATGATGCGGCTCAGGCCGTAGCCCCCTCGCCCCATCAGGATGGCGTCTATCTCAGGGTCATCCAGCATTTGCTGCAGGTCTGTAAGGCGGGTATCATCATCGCCGGAAAAATAATGAAATTCATTGCCTATCGTCTTACCCAGGCGGCAGCGGAAACCCCATTGCTCCAGTACTACAACGGCATACTGAACACGTTCTGCGGATACATAGCCGGAGGGACAGGTGATGCCGATCAGGGAGCCAGGTTTCAGGAAGGAAGGGAACATTCTTTAATTGAAATTTTTTTAATTAAAAATTGAAAATGGATAATGCTTAGGGCAATGAATAATGAACAATGAATAATTGTTTAATTTTTAAATCAATTTGACACATTCACGAATTGCAGAATTGTCTCAATTTTCAAATCACATTCTCCACATTCCACACACTAATAACCTCACCCCTAAGCTCCCGCTCAGGCGGGACAGGCGCCCCCGGGAGGGGAAATCACCCTAAGGAAAAGCAGCATTCAAAAAGCATTCAGCACATTGTCAGATTACCAAATTACCTAATTGCCACATTAACCAATCACCTCATTCGAATAATGTTCTTCTACTTCGCGCAGGATATTGTAGAGCTCTTCCGGCTCCATTGTATTCACCAGGCGGCTGCGGAATTCCTTTACATGCGACAGGCCGCGCAGGTAGTTCGCGTAGTGACGCCGCATTTCCAGGATGCCCAGTTTCTCCCCTTTCCATTGCATAGAGCCGTCCAGGTGCT
>DATJDO010000320.1:0-2965 GCA_035497375.1 Chitinophagaceae bacterium
TCAAACAGGCGCGCTTTTTGTTTGCTTCTATGGGCTCTCCGACACTGACCAGACTGGGTATGATGGCGACAAAAGCAGCTATGGCACTACACCTTCCCATCAATGGCCTTATTAAGCGTACGATCTTCAAACAATTTTGCGGAGGAGAAACGATAGAAGAAGCAGCAGGCACAGCACGTATGCTGGGTCAATACCGTATCGGTGTGATCCTCGACTACGGTGTGGAGGGCAAAGAAGGGGAAGCGGCTTTTGATCAGGCGGTCCCTGAATTTTTGAAAGCAATTGATTTCGCAGCGTCGCAGGAGAATATTCCTTTTATCAGCATTAAGGTTACAGGTTTTTCCCGTTTTTCCCTGCTGGAAAAAATTCATTCAGGAGATACTATGAGCGAAGCGGAACAGGCAGAATGGAAAAGGGTGGAAACCCGTATTGATGCTATTTGCAAACGTGCTGCTGAAAAAAAGATCAAAGTGCTGGTAGATGCGGAAGAAAGCTGGATCCAAAACCCGATTGATGAACTGACGGATAAGATGATGGAGCAATACAACCAAACAGAAGTGATTGTCTATAATACATTCCAATTGTATTTGCACAGCCGATTGCCTTTCCTGCAGATATCTTTTGAGCGCGCACGGCAAAAACGCTACCTGCTGGGAGCCAAACTCGTACGGGGGGCGTATATGGAGAAAGAGCGCGCCCGGGCATCAGAAAAAAATTACCCGTCGCCTGTACAGGCCGACAAAAAGGCAACAGACCAGGATTACGACGAGGCTGTAGCATTTTGTATCAACAGGCTGGATCAGCTGGGGCTTTTTATCGGCACACACAATGAAAAGAGTTGCCTGCTGGCCGCAAAACAGATGGAAGAGAAAGGTATCCGTTTCGATCACCCGCATATTTATTTTTCACAGTTGTTTGGTATGAGCGATAATATTTCGTTCAACCTGGCCAATGCCGGCTTCCCTGTAGCCAAATACCTGCCTTATGGTCCGGTAGGGGATGTGATGCCTTATCTGATGCGTCGTGCACAGGAAAATACTTCTGTAGCGGGGCAGACAGGAAGAGAACTGGGCCTGATCAATAAAGAACTGGAAAGGAGAAAGCTGGCGAATAGATAAGCCTAGTTTAGCTTTGCTGTCTCCGCCAGCAGTTCCTCCACATTTTTCATGTGCGTCAGTACTGCGGCAAACCTTTTTTGGCGGTCATAAACGACCACAAAAGGGACGGTCTCTGCTTTGAAGAAACTTCCGAAAAAGAAATCAATATCCTGCCCTACCGTGATGCCCGGTTTTCCCACCAGGCCATTGATGTGTGCAAACATTCGGATATCGTAGAAAGGCATCGGTGGTGAAATGAAATAAAGATTGATCCCTTCAAACTCTTTGATCCTGTTTTTTACCGATTGGGCAATTTGCGCACAGTGACTGCAATCAGGACTGAACAGGATGAGTATGGTCGGTTTACCCTTAGCAATCTTCCCGGTATTGAACAAGGTAGTACTGTCCATCAGGCGGATCGTAAACGAAGGAAGCGCTTGTTGCTGGTAGGCTGGTCTCTGCTGGTCTTTCCCGGTCTGACCAGCAGCCTGCATGCTGCCGCAAACGCAAAGAAGCAGACAGGTGAAAATTCTGGATTTAAGGCTGGTGAAGAGCTTTGTCATGGCTTAAACCAGCTGCTGTATTTCAGGTAATTGTTCGCAATGCGCTCCACTTCTCCCTTCATCAGTTCGGGGCTCACATCTTTTACTTTTTTTGCGGGTACTCCCGCAAAAATGCTGCCGGGGGGAACGATGGTATTTTCCAGTACTACGGCACCGGCGGCTATGATGCTGCCGGAACCGATATGCGCATTGTCCATAACGATGGCGCCCATGCCAATCAGTACATTGTCTTCTACTGTACAGCCATGCACAATGGCATTATGACCTACGGAGACGCTGTTTCCCAGTACTGTTTCCGTTTTTTGATACGTGCAATGAATGCAGGCTCCATCCTGGATGTTTACCTTATTGCCCATCCGTATTTTGTTCACATCGCCACGCACTACGGCATTGAACCAGATGCTGCAGTGTTCGCCCATCTGTACATCGCCGACAATGGTAGCATTGGGCGCAATAAAGCAATTTTCAGGAATCTGCGGCATGACGCCTTCTACAGGCAGGATTACAGGCATAGGTACATGGCTTATTTGGCCCAGAGATTATATTTCATGATACACCAGATCGCACGGAATCCGTCTTTCCATCCGATTTTTTTTCCTTCTTCGTAGGTTCGGCCATAATAGGAAATACCCACTTCATAAATGCGTACTTTAGGCACCCGGCTAAGTTTTGCTGTTACTTCCGGTTCAAAACCAAAACGTTTTTCTTTCAGGTCCAGGCTCTGAATCACCTCTCTGCGGCAGAGTTTGTAGCAGGTTTCCATATCGGTAAGGTTCAGGTTGGTCATCATATTGCTCAGCATGGTGAGCCATTTATTGCCGATCGAATGCCAGAAAAACAAGATGCGGTGTGGGTTTCCACCAATAAAACGACTGCCGTACACTACATCGGCAAAGCCATCCAGTATGGGTTTAAGCAGGTCATTGTACTCATTGGGGTCATATTCAAGGTCTGCATCCTGGATGACCACATATTCTCCTGTTGCTTTTCGTATACCCGTATGTAAGGCTGCACCTTTACCCTGGTTTACTTCGTGTTTGTAATAGGAAATGGGCAAGTCTGGATGAGCACTTTGATAAGTAAGAATGGCCTCTTCGGTATTATCTTTTGAGCAATCATTAACAATGATCACTTCTTTTTCGATCCCGTTTAAGAGTGTTACCGACTTTACTTTGTTTAATATATGATGGATTGTAGCGCCCTCATTATATGCCGGGATGACAATAGAAAGTCTGATACTCATGGATAATAGAAGCGTTAAATTTGCACGCAATTTACAACATACGAGCCAATATGCTAAACTTG
>DATJDO010000321.1:0-8851 GCA_035497375.1 Chitinophagaceae bacterium
TATTATTTCGGCCTGACATTCGGCTTCAACCAGTCGCGCTACCGGATCAAATACAGTGAAGCTTTTGCCAATACGGATACCTTTATGAATATCCAGCCGGGTTGGGGCTCGGGCTTCAACCTGGGCATTATGGGCAACCTCAAGCTGAGCCGTTTTGTAGACCTCCGGCTGATACCGTCCATCTCTTTTGCCGAAAAAAGACTACAATTCAACCAGCCGCTGAAGCCATCGGAAATTGCGGATAAAAGCATTGAATCCATTTATGTGCATTTGCCGCTACAATTCAAATTTAAAAGCGACCGTATCCACAATTTCAGGTTTTACGGCCTGTTGGGCGGAAAAATGGATTATGATATGGCCGCGAATGCCAACTCACGCAAAAAGGATGAGTTCCTGAAGTTCAAACCTATGGACCTGGGATATGAACTGGGCTTTGGCCTTGAGTTCTATTACCCGAATTTCATTTTTTCACCAGAGATCAAACTCAGCGAAGGCCTGATCAACCAGATTTATATCGACAGGAGCCTTCCTCTTACAAACGCTATAGACCAGATCAGGACCCGCTCTATCGTAATCTCTG
Source organism: Chitinophagaceae bacterium (assembly GCA_035497375.1). Lineage (GTDB taxonomy): Bacteria > Bacteroidota > Bacteroidia > Chitinophagales > Chitinophagaceae > Rurimicrobium. The sequence goes on from DATJDO010000321.1 coordinate 581, forward strand.
TGCACCTGGAGGGATAAGCGCTAGCGTTTCCCCAGCCATGCCTGAAAATAGCCACACTCCTTCAGCACTTCCTTGTAGTAAGCGGTCTGTTTATAGCGTTGCAATGGCGCAAAATTCGTTGCGGGCCGGCCTGCATAACTCCATGCGCTGTATTCCGGATTTTTGTATAATTGGTTGTACAGTTCATTCCGCTCACATTTCAGCATCAGGTAGGAAACCTTTGCTTTCTGCTCATCGGTAACAGCAGCATTCAATGCTTTCCGATAGTATTCCTTCGCATTCACCTGGCTGATGAGCATAGGCTGAAAAGCTGCCGGCAGTTCTACCGGGGAATAATGCGCTTCCCCTATCACCGCTCCTTCATAGAAGTAACGGGCATTGCCATAGTGGCTCATATTGTAGAAAGCGTTGCCCAGCAACAGATTGTTGTTGTACACGTCTTTACCGGCAGTGGCGCTATCCTGCATTTCTTTCATTTTCCGCAGCAGGCTTACTTTCGTATACTTTACCTTTTGCGGTGCCGCATGATCACAATCATGACAGTCTCTGATAGTACCGTTAAAAGGGTTGCCCGGCAATTCAGCATCCTCCACGGCAGCGGAACGACTGATCAACTCCAGGGCCTCTCCGATCTTATCCTGGTAAGCCAGCGACATGTATTGAAACTCCGAAACCTGCGGTACTGTAATCGGGTATATCGATTGGCAATACTGGTCAAAAGGACCGCTATGCGTATCCAGCAAAAAGGTTTTCAACTGTGCCACTCTTGCGGGGCTGGAGAAAAAAGAGTCCGTATGAACAAAAAGTTCGGCATGCAGGATATCTTTTTGGCGCCTGTATTTACCGGCCATTATTCGCTTTATCCAGTCGTCAGCATAACTGAAACGAAAATAAGGGATAGGGTCCTTTGTCTGTGATTGGAGCCATACCAGGTCGTCCAGCAACTCGGACTCTTTTTGCTGATCTATTATTTTCGCCGCAGCGACCTTATTCATCAGTACCAACAGGCGGACCTGGGCCTGCGGCAACAGATCGACAGGCAGCGTTTGCCGGGCCTGCGCATAATATTGTGCTGCCTTTGCATAATCCTCATTGATAAAGTGCAGGTAACCAGCAGATAACAGCCATAGATAAGGCTTGGCAGTCTTCCCTTCGTCTGCGATAGCGGACACCAGTTTCAGTGCTTTTTTACTGAGCGAATCTCTGCGCGGGGTATAGGCAGCACCGCCATATTCTGTACTTTCCGCATTAGCCCGGTTCTCCTGTATATTCACCAGGCGCGTCAGCAGCAGGTCCAGCTTATTGCTGGCAGGATCAAGTTTGTAGATTTCACTGATCGCTCTTTCCTCATCAAAATAGACACCCAGCAGATGCCACAGTGTTGCCTGCTCCTGTTTTGTACGGCAGAGCGCGAGGGTCTGCTGCCAGTCGGTCTCCTCCTGCGGATGAAAACTAAAGTGCGCCACTGTTTTTAACTCATCGCCTGCATCGTACACCCGGCTATACAGGTAATTCGCATGTGCATAGTCTTTTTGTTTGTAGTACGCGCCGGCCACATACCCCTGCGTCCTGGCCGCCAGCATATTGTCAGGAAAACGATCCTTGTATTGGCCATAAAAGGCAATACAGGTTTCATAGTCTAAAGAGAAAAAATAAGAACGCACCAACTGGAAGAAGTACCGCTGCCCGATAAAAGCATCCGGCGCTTCTTTCATGGCTTTGATCATGAGTTCCCGGTCTTTTATCTGGGCAGGAGAAAGCGGTATCCATTGCTGCTTCTCGTCGTAGCCCCAATAGTCGCTCCAGGTAGTAGCATAGGATTCATTTGCCTTGGCATAATGCAAAAAGGCAAAAAAAGCATTTGCTTTTTTGGAGCCTTTATCCTGCACCAGTTTCATGGCAGCCAGTTGTGCCGGCAATGTTTTTACTTTTTGCTGCAACACTGTGTCTACCTGTCCGGCAGAAGCTGTCAGCAGGAAATAGCGCACTTCTGTATCGCTGCGACTTTTACCCAGGTAATCCTGCCAGTCGCGAACCACTGCATCGTCGAAACGGTGTACATGGTTATTGTCGTGCCCGATCTGGTAGTAAAACATATCCGAATAAAAGAAAGGCCTGTAGGCGCTGTCTGTAAAAGCTTCCGGGGTAAACGCAGACACACCATACTCGTCCCAGTCGCTCCAGCCACAGGCCCAGAGCACACCATAACTCAAGGCGGTCAACGCGCTACAGACGATCAGCAACTTTTGTAAAAATATCTTCTTCATACCGGGAAATATTAATCGAATCTAAATCATAAAAAACAACCCGTTGTACAGGATGATCATAATATTTTTTCAAAGTGCGGGCCATACGCAGCAAATCTGTATCCTTTACTTCTTCTACTTTTACTTCGTCACCTTCTTTAAAGTAGAAGCCATTCTTAAAAAAAGAAGCTGTAGCTGAATATCTGCTTACACCTGCATGCCGGAAGCGACTGTCCGTATCAAAATCTCTGCTGTCCATTTTATTCAGCAGCTCCACTACCCTGCCCTCGCGGATGTGAATACCCCAGGCAAATACCGGAAGGGCAAAATCCAGGGGGAGCGGATATTTTTTAAGCGCGCGGATGTATTGTAAGCCCGTCTCTTCTTCATAAATAGAGTTTTCTGCTCCCGCACCGATCTTGCCCATATTGTAATACATCAGCACTCCCCTATCTGCCGGCGGTATGCCCTGCCTGCCGGGATATTTCACCTGGTGCAGGCGTATGGTGGCCGATAACTGCGTACCCGGAGCAAAAGCATAGGCTGCTGCTGCTTGCTGTAGTTTCTGCCGGAGCAGGTTCAGGAAGTAAAAATACCTGGGGCCTGTCCCCGAAGTCCAGTCACAATCAATTTGTACTGCGTTGGGGTGAATTGCAAGACGGCGGTTGATGTCCCTGCAGAGCTGTAGCGTATGCTCAGCCAGGCTGTCTATACCCAGGGAGTCTGTACGCTCCCATACTTTATTCTTAATGAAGACAACCGGAATAATACGTTGTGTAGGCGCACTCCTGACAGACACCGGGGAAACGGGTAAAACACAAGCTGCCGTCTCGTCGTATACCAGGTCAAAATAACGCAGGTAAAGCGGGGCTGAGGGAATGTTGCTTAATAAGCGTTGCTCACCGGGCTTTAATGAAAAATCGGTACGCCAGTAATAAAAGGCAATCTCAGGTCTTTGTGCCTCATGCTGCCTGCAGGATAGCAGCAAGCATGAGCTCAGCAACAGGAATAAAACAAGCTTCAGTTTTACCATATTTTTTCTACAGACTCCCATATCGAAAGGTAGGTCTGGTAGCGCTCTTCGGCTACAGCCCCTGTTTCCAGCCCGGCCTTTACCGCACAACCCGGTTCGTTGATGTGTTTGCAGTTGGCAAAACGGCAATCCGGCAGCAAGCGGCGCATCTCGGGGTAATATTCTGCCAGTTCATCCTGCTGCATATCAATGAGGCCAAACTCCTTTACACCCGGGGTATCGATGATCTGGCCCCCATCGGGCAGGTCGAACATTTCGGCAAAAGTGGTGGTATGCTGCCCCTTACCGCTGTACTCCGACACGATCTCGGTACGCAGGTCAAGGTCGGGGATCAGGTGATTGATCAGGGTGCTCTTACCGACCCCTGAGTGACCGCTGAACAAGGTGGTTTTCCCCTTCAGTATTTCTTTTAAGGGTTGAAGGCTTCCGGGCAGCTGGGCTGATAAAACCAGTACAGGGTAGCCCGCATTTGTATAGATCTGTTGCCAATGATCCAACCCGGGCCCATCTTCTTCCTGCAGCAGCAGGTCGGCCTTATTGATGACCAGCACAGCAGGGATATGGTAGGCTTCTGCCGTAACCAGGAAGCGATCTATGAAGCCGAAAGAGGTTTGCGGCTCCCGGATCGTAGCAATGAGCAAGGCAAGGTCCAGGTTGGCGGCAACAATATGTTTCTGGTGCTTATTGTGCGGAGACACGCGTACGATATAATTTTCGCGCTTTTCTACCATAGTGATCATGGCCTGCGTCTGCTCCCCCGGCTCTATCTCCATGACAACCCGGTCGCCTACGGCAACAGGATTGGTAGAAGATATCTCCCGGTCAATCTTCATTTTACCTTTGATACGGGCCTGGTAAAACTGCCCGTCTGCTCCGCTCACCAGGTACCAGCTTCCCGTAGATTTATAGATAATGCCTTTCAACTGCGTTGTGTTATTGCTATATGGTTATTCGATACGGAGTGCGATAATAGGATCAAGTTTGGATGCTTTGAGTGCCGGGTAAATACCGGACACTACACCAACGATGGTACAGATGGTCACACCGAGGAATATCCAGGCCCAGGGCACAACAAAACCTACTTTGAAGGAGGAGGCCAATGCCAGGCCGATCAGCAGGCTGAAAATAATACCCAGCAGGCCACCGATCAGGCTAATGAGTATAGACTCCATCAGGAACTGCTGCCTGATAACGGAAGAACGGGCACCTAAAGCTTTACTGATGCCAATCTCCCGCGTGCGCTCCACTACAGAGACCAGCATGATGTTCATCAGCCCGATAATAGAACCCAGCAAGGTAACGATGGCAATGGCCATAGCTGCAATACCGATATTACCGACAATATCCAGCACCTGTTCTACCATGGCATCATTTTCCTGTACGGAAAAATTATTTTCAGCGCCAAGCGGAATTTTACGGATCACGCGAAAAAGTCCTTCTGCCTCTTCACTGGCCAGCTTTTTGTATTTTATATCAGATACCAATACACTGATACCATAAGAACTGTTGCCACCATAAAAGGCCCTTGCAGTCTGCAGGGGTAACAGGACCATATTGTCGGCATCCATCATCATACTGCCCCCTTTCTCTGCCGCCACGCCGATCACCTGCACTTTCTGCACCCCTACGGAAACGATTTCATTAACCGCCTGCTCGGGTTTTTTAAAAAACTTTTTGGCCAGCGCATAACCCAGGATGCACACATAGCTGCCATTTTGCTCTTCATAGGCGGAGATATTCCTGCCGGCCAGCAAACTGGTTTGCGATATCTCCATGTAATTCTGGTCTACACCCATCACCCGCACATTGGGGTTGGTCTTGATCGATTTACTGATGATGGTCTCTACCACATTACCGACAATAGAAATGCCTACTTTGGAATTCGGAAAGGTATAGCCGCTCCTGAAAGTGACAGCATCTTCATAAGAAATGTTCTTGACCTCGGTAGAACTGATACTCACCCCCCCTTTGCCTTTCTTTGTTTTGATGATTTCATTAGTCAGCTGAAAGGAATTCGCACCGAGGCTGCTGAAGTTGCTGCTCACACCCACCTTCATCACGTCTGTGGCGGTCAGGATGCCTACCAGTGCTGTGATACCCAGGGTAATGATGAGTATCGTAATTACAGAACGCAGCAGGTTGGAGCTGATGGTACGCAAGGCCTGTGCAATATTGAATCGTAGCTGCTGCATAGAAGGGCTACAAAGTTAATGCCATATTGAACCGAAAAGCCATTTTCAAAATGCGCATATTTATTTACATTTGCCTTCCAAAAAAGAGGATTTTATGAGCGATACAGTTGAAAGCATCATCAGTAATGCGCAGCAGCAAATGCAAAAGGCAGTGCAGCATCTCGAACTCGAATTATCCCGCGTTCGTGCCGGTAAAGCCAACCCGCAGATACTGGACGGCATTATGGTAGAATATTATGGCAATCCGACGCCCCTGGCCCAGGTTGCCAATATCACCACGCCCGACGCCCGTACCCTGTCCCTTCAACCCTGGGAAAAAAACATGCTCGGCCCGATCGAAAAAGCGATCATAGCCTCTAATATAGGTCTGAACCCCCAAAACGACGGCAACTATGTGCGCCTGTTCCTACCCCCGCTCACAGAAGAGCGCCGCAAAGAACTGGTCAAACGTGTGAACGGTGAAGGAGAGCAGGCAAAGATTGCCATCCGCTCTATCCGCAGGGACGCTATAGAACAAATAAAGAAATTACAGAAAGACGGCATGAGCGAAGATGCCGCTAAAGATGGAGAAGCAGATATTCAGGACATCACAGACAAACAGATTGTGTTGAGCGAAGGTGTTTGTAAAGAGAAGGAAAAAGAGATCATGACCGTTTAAGGTTCCGGGATGTATTTTATATAGAACGACAACCGTTTTTACGACGATTGTCGTTTTCATTTTTTTAGCTCATTAGTATAAGTGCTCATGACAGAAGACTTCAGACAACAGGTGTGTTTCCTGTTTTCCCTGCCGATCTATCTTTTTTTTATTCCATTGGAGATACTGCTCAGCCATTTCAATGGCTGGAAGCTGTATTCGTTTAAAGAAACACTGGTCAATATTTACCTGAACCTTGTCAATTTTGGTGTGGACCTGGCCTTACGCGGATTGGCTTTATTTGTGCTCATTTTTTTCTCGACGTACAAGCTGGATATACCCTGGTCTCCTTTCTGGTATTGGTTGGTGCTCTTTCTTTGCGAAGATTTCCTGTTCTGGCTGGAACATTTTGTAGATCATCATGTGCGTATTTTCTGGGCAGTACATGTTACCCACCATTCCTCGGAAGAGTACAACCTGACTACGGGCTTCCGCTCATCGGTATTCATGCCCTTTTACCGTTACCTGTATTTTATACCCCTGGCTTTATTGGGCTTTGCACCGTTGGATATCCTGTTTATGTATGCCATTACCCAACTATACGGCATACTGGTACATACACAATCGATTAAACAAGTACCGCGCTGGATAGGCTTTATCTTCGTCACTCCCGCACACCACAGGGTACACCATGCCAGCAATACCCCATACCTGGATAAGAATATGGGCATGGCCCTTATCATCTGGGACCGCATATTCGGCACATTTGCAGCGGAAATTCCGGAAGAAAAGGTACGCTATGGCCTGACCAAGCCTCTGGACAAGCCGCAGCACCCTACCCATATCATCTTTCATGAATGGCAGGCCATCGGCAGAGATCTGCGCAAAAAAACCTCTTTTACCAATAAAGTAAAATACTTGCTGATGCCTCCGGGCTGGAGCCACGATGGCAGTACCCAGACCGCAAAACAAATGAGGGCTTCATCTGGTACAGGCAAACAGAAATAACACGGAGTCGAAAGCTGACTAGCAGCTGATCTTGTTTACCCTGTTTTCATGTCTTCCGCCTTCAAAAGCGGTGTTCATAAACAAGCGTACCATCTCTTTGGCCTGGGATTCATCTGTAAAGCGTGCCGGGATACAGATCACATTGGCGTTGTTGTGCTGACGGGAAAGCTGGGCTACCTCGTTATTCCAGCACAACGCAGCACGAATACCTGCATGTTTATTCGCGGTGATACAAACGCCTTCTCCGCTACCACAGACCAGGATACCAAAAGCCGCTTTACCGGACTCAACGTCCAGGGCTACAGGGTGTGCAAAATCCGGGTAGTCTACACTGTCCAGGCTATGTGTGCCTTTATCCTCAACCTGCCAGCCTTGCTCCAGCAATAGCGCTTTCAGCATTTCTTTGTATTCGTATCCTGCATGGTCGGCTCCTAAAGCCACAGGCAGAGCCTGGTTAAAAACGTTTGCGGCCATAAAAATTAAAGATTATCGTACTTTGTATTTCTTAAGTTCTTTGTTTTGACTACCCTTCCGGCAATAATAATCCCCCCTTCATACAGCATGATCAGCGGTATGGCCACCAGCCAGATACTGAACCAGTCCGGAGGGGTGATCACCGCAGCCAGTACAAAAATAACCAGTATCGCGATCCGGCGCTGGTCACGCATCAGCTTAGGGGTAAGTATGCCAATTTTGGAAAGAAAATACACTACAATCGGTATTTCAAATACGACGCCCATACCCAGCACCAGATCATTGATGGTATCGTAATAATTGCCGATGGTAATAATATTCTCAAAAGAAGGGCTCAGTTGATAATTGCCGAAAAAATTGACCGTGAACGGCACTATAATAAAATAGGCAAAGAATACACCGCAAAGGAAGAGGGCGGAAGACCAGAATACGATACCTGTCGCATGTTTCAGTTCCTGCTCTTTCAACGCAGGCTTAATGAAACGCCAGAACTCCCAGAAAACATACGGAAAGGCCGTAATGAACCCAATCATCAGGGACACGGAAAAACTCATCGTAAACTGGCCTGCCAGTTCCGTATTCTGAAATTTGATTTTTACATCATCCAGGCAAAGTCCATCCAGCTTCAGTTCATGCCCCATCCAGCACAAAACCCGGTAGGAAATAAAATCGGCATGTGCC
>DATJDO010000322.1:0-8502 GCA_035497375.1 Chitinophagaceae bacterium
CGGCACTGATGCAGAACTACAAGATTTGCTGCGTAGAGATCGTAGAAGTGAACCCCACACTCGACAAAGAAAACATGATGGCAGAGATTGCCTTCAACATCATCCGCCGCGCGGTCAATATCCTGCTGCTCAACTAAAGCATCATGCACATCGAGATCTGGTCCGTCGGTAAAGCCAATGAGTCCTTTATAGAAGAGGGCCTGAACTACTATTTCGGCAAAACAAAACCCTGGAACAGCGTTGAGCTCGTCCTACTGCAAGTACCCAAAAAGAACCTGACCACCGATGTCGCCCGCACAAAACAGCTGGAGGAGGAAATGATCCTCAAAAAACTACAGTCGCATCATTACCTGGTGCTGCTCGACGAGCGGGGCAAGAAACTGGATTCCGTACAGTGGAGCCAGCAATTCCAGGGCATGATGAACCAGGGTGTCAAAACCCTGGTGATCCTGGTCGGCGGTGCCTTTGGCGTCAGCGAGGCTGTAAAGGAAAAAGCCAGGCAGACCTGGTCCTTATCCCCCCTGGTCTTCCCGCACCAGATGGTGCGCCTCATCGTTGCGGAGCAGGTGTACCGCGCTTTCAGCATCCTGAACAATTCCCCTTACCACCACGTCTGAAAAAAATATTTTCAGCATCCTGTCCATTTTCGAATCTTTCGTTTGTTATTCTGGTATAACAATCAAAATACAACGAAATGATACCAAGAATCAAAGTAAACGAGACAGGAAAACAAGCAATGGGCGCTTTATACGGCGTAGGCCGTTACCTGTCCAAATCAACCCTTGAGCAATCCCTGCTCAACCTTATTTATTTCCGTGTGTCGCAGATCAACGGCTGTGCCTTTTGCCTGGACATGCATGCCAAAGACCTGCGTGCCGAAGGCGAAAGTGAGCAACGCCTGTACCTGTTGGATGCCTGGCGGGAAGCCCCTTTTTACTCGGAAAAAGAGCGCGCGGCCCTGGCCTGGGCAGAAGCCCTGACCCGCATCAACGGCGGACTGGTGCCCTACGAATTGTACGATGAAGCCCGTGAGCATTTTTCTGAACTGGAAATGGTCGATCTGACTATGGGCGTGATTGCCATCAATAGCTACAACCGCATTAATATTGCATTCGGTGCGCCCGTCGGCACGTATGAACCCGGACAGTTTGCCTAAACCTCAATTCTTTTTTACCAACAATCAAAAAAAATAAACAATGAAAGACTTCTTATTATTATTCAGAAATGAAAATTCCGGCCAAACACCTTCCCCCGAAGCGATGGAAGCCTCTATGAAAGCCTGGATGGACTGGATGGGCAGTATGGCCGCGCAAAACAAACTCATCGACAGGGGCAACCGCCTGCACGACGATGGTAAAGTCGTAAAACCAGGCAACCTGGTTACCGACGGCCCGTATATGGAGATCAAAGAAGCCATTGGCGGGTACACGCTCATCAGGGCTGAATCACTGGAAGAAGCCAGTGAAATGGCCAAAGGCTGCCCCATCCTCAAAGTCGGCGGCACTGTAGAAGTACGCGAAATCGCACAGATGTAACGAAACACCAAAAGCCTTTGTACTATTGCAAAGGCTTTTGCTTTCCCTATGGAACAACAGGAACTGATACCCCATTTATTCCGCACAGAGTACCGCAAGATCACCGTGGTCCTCTGTAAACTATTTGGTATAGAACACATAGAAATAGCGGAAGACATAGCCAGCGATACCTTCCTGTCTGCCTCCGAACTATGGGGCATCAAAGGCCTGCCGGAAAATCCCGTGGCCTGGCTGTACACCGTAGCCAAAAACAAAGCCAAAAACTACCTGAAGCGCGACCAGCTGTTCAGCGGCAAAGTGACACAGCATGTGCTGCGCTCCAGCGATGCTGCTGAAGAAATCCATATCGATCTGTCCGAGCAGAACATCAGCGACAGCCAGTTGCAGATGATGTTCGCCATCTGCCACCCCTCCGTGTCGGCAGAAGCGCAAGTCTGTTTGTCCCTGCGTATCCTCTGCGGTTTTGGCATCGACGAGATTGCCGCCGCCTTCCTGACGAATAAAGAAACCATCAACAAACGCCTGCAGCGCGCCAAAGAAAAACTGCGTGCAGAGCAGGTGCCCATCGAATTCCCGGTAGCAACAGAGATCAGTAAACGCCTGGATACCGTGCTGACCACTTTGTACCTCCTGTTCAACGAAGGGTATTATTCCGCCAGCCAGGATACCAGCCTGCGCCAGGACTTGTGCCTGGAAGCCATGCGGCTCACCCATTTGCTTGCAGCCAACAAACAAACCGATCTGCCGCAGGTCAATGCCTTGTTGTCTTTGATGTGCTTTCATGCGTCGCGCTTCGAAGCCCGCATCAGCGAAGCTGGAGAACCGGTGCTGTACCAACAGCAGGACGAAAGCCTGTGGAACCACGAACTGATTGGGAAAGGGGAACAGTTTCTGAACAAAGCTGCCACTGGTGAGCGCCTCAGCAAATACCATGTCGAAGCCGGTATTGCGTACTGGCATACACAGAAAGCCGATACCCGTGAAAAATGGGAAAACATCCTGCAGCTGTATAACCACTTGCTGCTGATCGAATATTCACCAATCGCGGCACTGAACAGGACTTACGCGCTCTTCAAAGCAAACGGTAAAACTGAAGCGATTACAGAAGCGGAAAAGCTACAGCTGAACGATCATCACCTGTACCATGCTTTACTGGGTGAATTGTATACAGGAATAGACCAACAAAAGGCGATCAGGCATTTTGAACAAGCACTGAGCTTAGCACAGTCGGAAGGAGATCGGGTAGTGTTGGGGAAGAAGATATGTTTACAAAAACAAGTAGAGCAGCAAACCGAAAATAGCGCCACCGATAAGGGTTAGTATAATAAATGAAGCTGAGGCGTGGCGTTGTGTAGGCATAAGCATCTAATTTTTTTCGCTGATAGGACGAGTATTAAATATTAGTAAGCCTATACTCAATTCCTATTTGTCGCCTATTCGAATTAGTTCGTTTTTATAATATTCAAGGCAAAGTATTTAGAGCTAGAAGCAACTTTTCTTTGTTTAATTTTTTTTGATCCTCGTCTTGAATATGATAGTTGTAATTCTTAAATAAAAAATAAAAGAGTAACCTATTGCAGTCATCTAACTCTTTGTCAGAAATAACAGATAAAATAGTTTCTTCTACTTTCTTCCTGTTTTTTGTTTCGGATAAAGCTCTGCCTAAACGTCCAATACTTCCATAATAGTGATTTACTGCTGGGTTCTCAATAGAAAAAGAAATTCCCATGATTAGGTCAAGAACATTTATGTCTAATTCCTCTAATTCTCTTATGTAAGTGTGCCTTACTCCCCATGCGTAACTTCCGTCCGATACCCTTTCAAATCGATCATTCATTATATCTAAATGAGCTTTTAAAAATATGCCCCAATTATAAGTTTCCGCAGATAATAAAGCAATGTTAGCAGCATGTACTCTTGGTCTGCTATCCTGGCTACAGCCTCCGATTACTTCTGTACTTCTCATTTTGTCTAGAAGTTGGGCTTTCTTTTTGTCGGATAAAGAAGCCCAATTTTTAGGTAAGCCCACCCACCCTTCTTTTAAACTGTCTTTAAATTTTGTAGCGGTGGTGTCTATTAGACAATCTGAATATCCTATAGTTAAAGCATATTTATGCGGTATTTCTTCAGAAGAAAAAGTGCGTGGAAAGTAAAAAGCACTAATTGATTCTTGTGAATAGTCCGTTTGCTTAGAGTATTCAAATACCCATTTTTTATGCAGGTCTTTTTTGTAAAGGCTCATATCCTTTGAATCTATGGAAAAGCCATAATCACTCCATAGATCAAATTCCTCAAATTCTATTCTTTCTTGGTTTATATAGTTTATGTACTTGCGTTTAATTATTAGCTTATCTTTTCCGATTTTTGCTTGAGGATATTTTTTGTGAACACATCAAAGGGGATTTGATTTTCAATATCTTCTTTTGCTTGCTTGATATTACCTGTATCAAGAGAGACGAAGTGCCCAACAGTTTGACTTTTTGCGTAAAATTTTTTATTTAAATCACACGTTTTATATTTCAGGTTCAACGAGTCAACAATATATCCAAGCTTTTTCATGGCTTTTTCGCTATAGATCAGACCATTTTTGTAAACTTTGAATTCAGTCTCTTGTCCGAAAGAGGTCAAGCTAATTACTAATAAAAATAAGATTGTTAGTTTTTGTTTCATAGTGTAGTTTAAACTGTGATAGTAGTTTGGCATTTTGTACTTGTGCTTTTAATCCCGGTTTAGAAATTTAGTTATTTCTAAAATTCGATCTGAAGTTGCCATTATATTTTTGTAGTCAGCCCGTCTGGCAAAATCTTGCCAGGTATACTCTATTTCCCCACTAGTGTTCCGTCTTGTGTTAAAATTGTTTGTCCATCCTTATCAACAGTGAGCCTAATGTCTGGCGGATTTTCTTCTCCAATGATATTTCTGTAAATTTCGTATTGATAATGCCCATTTGAGAAAGTAATAGCGTGATTGCCACCACTTCCATGAATCTCTAATTCGCCATTGTACAAAATGATATCAGGTTTGGAAACTTCTTTTTCATTTATTTTCCAGGCAGCATATCTGTATTTCCCATCAAACAGTTTATCAATTCTAATTAGAAATTGTTTAGTCTTTATTTTATAAACCGGGCTTTCAAAAGTTTTTAATAATGCGTGCAAGTTTTCTTTGTCCTTAATTATCAAATTTTTTCTTAGTTCTTTTTCAAAAGCGCTTTCATTGTTTATGGCGGTTATTCTTCCTTCGTAACTGTCAATCCATACGAGGCCATTGTCCAACATAATTCCTCGCCAACCAACTTCTGACCATTGCTCTGTTTTTGAATTAGCAATTTTATCCAAAAGAATTTTGTCAAAAACCTCATTGAAGCGACTTTTGAACTCTTTTTCATTTTTAATGCCTGGGATTGGATATTCCCTGTTTAATGGAAAGGCAATTATACTTGATATTTTGTCAATGTTTTTCTGTTTGAATAAGCCTATAACTCTGTTAATATTATCGACTTTGTAGTCTTGAAGTTTTTGATTTTGTGAGTACCCAATTTTACAAACAAGTAATAGTAGAATTAGTAGTCTGGTTTTCATTTCGTGTCTGTTTATGCCGGGGAATAAAATCAGGGAGTGTAGAGTTGAAAATAAGTTTTATGCTCGTCTTTATCAGCCCATTGGGGTACAAATCTCAATTAAAAATCCATCGATGTCTCTCAGATAAGCAACAGTTTGTCCCCAGGGTTTTGTCTTTGGATGTTCAACCATTGTGGCGCCTGCGTTTACAGCTGTCGCAATGGTTTCTACAACATTTTCTGTTGTAAAGCCAATTTCAATGCCAAATGGTTTGCCTGCCAGGCTGCTTTCTGTAAAACCGTTTGCCAGATTTGATTTGGCCATCGTTATCGAAGCAAACGAAAGTGTCGTTGCGCCAACCGAAAGTTCGCCATAGTCATTGTCGGGGGTTACAAACTTTCTTGTAAACCCAAAGGCATTTTCGTAAAACTCTAGAGATTTTGTTACGTCCTGAACGTATAGAATGGTATAAGCAAATTGTATCATCGTCTTAATGGGCTGTTTCTATGAATGGAATATTGCTGTAAATCTCGGATGTATTTCCCATTTAAGAAAGCAAAGGCGTGATTTCCTTACTTCCATCAGATTCCTGGTAGCCATATCTGCCACTTTAATACGCGGTGTGTCGTTTCTGTAGGCTGGTCTATACTTTCAGCATGGGTGCCTATCATCTTAATACGCTAGCGTATGATTTCGATAGGCTCACATATATTTTTGTTAGGCGTGCCTACGATAGGTAGTGTTGCGCAAAAAGATGTCATTATAAGAACAGGTAAAGCACCAAGCCCAAAATAGCGCCACCGATAAGAGTCAGTATAATTAAGGTAGCAGAGGCGTGACGTTGTGTAGGCATAAAATATTATTTCTTCAACTTCAGCGCCCTTAGCGAAGGCACCAGCAGGAACGTAAACACCACCACCGCAAGCGTCATGGAGCCACCAAAGACCACAGAATTCACCGTGCCCATCCAGGCAGCCGTATAGCCGCTTTCGACCTCGCCCAGTTCATTGCTGGAACTGATAAACATCGTGTTCACCGCCGCTACGCGGCCGCGCATATCATCCGGCGTGTTCAGTTGCAGGATAATCCCGCGGATCATCACGCTCACCGCGTCGAACATGCCACCCAGCACTAGCATCGCTACAGACAAGGCAAAAGAAGTGGAAATGCCGAAGATGATCATGCAAATACCAAAACCGGCAATGGCGAACAGAAGTTTGATGCCCGGCTTTTTCTCCAGCGGCATAAAGGACAGGATCAGCATCATAATGATGGCACCGAAACCGGGGGCAGCACGCATAATGCCGAAGCCCATTTCGCCCACCTTCAGGATGTCTTTTGCATACACCGGCAGCAAGGCCACCGCACCGCCAAACAGCACGGCAAACATATCCAGCGACAGCACCGATAAGATAACCGGTGTTTTGAACACAAAGCGCAGGCCCTGTTTCAGGCTTTTCATGATCGGCTCTTTGTCCTTTTTCATGATCTCCTGCTTGGGGATAAACAGCATGGCCAGGAAGGGCAGCAGCAGAATACCGGCTACCCAGGCCAGGCTCAGCTTCACGCCAATCGCGCCGATGAGCAGGCCGCCCACCAGGGGGCCGAGTACTGAACCGATGTACCAGGAAGTACTGCTCCAGGCCGAAGCCGTGGGCAACAGGTCCCGTTTGACCAGCAGGCCCAGTATGGAAAAAGTGCTGGGGCCGATAAAGGACCGCACCACGCCGCCGACCAGGATGCCCAGGAACACCAGACGCACCGATACATTTGTACTGAGTTCGCCGTTGCCGTGCAGGACACTCAGGCTGCAAAAGAACAAGGCAATGAGGATGTACACAATGGAGCAGCCTAATAAAAGGTTCCGCTTTTCCTTCTGGTCCACAAAATGTCCCGAGAAGAAACTGCAGCCAATGGCCGGTATGGCCTCCCAAAGCCCCAGTTCGCCCACCAGGCGCACATCGTGGCTGATGTCGTAGATCCAGTACGCCAGTATGGTGATCTGCATATTGAGCGCTCCGATCAGGAACAAACGAAAACTAAGGTAACGCCGGAAAAGCGGCAGCTTCAGGACTTCATTTTTAGCGAAAAAACGCTCGAGAACGGACAAGGGACAGTTTTTTGGAGTGTGTGCGCAAAAGTAGCGCTTTATCAAAAAAGAAAAATGTAAAATAGACCCCCATCCTGTAAATTTGCTGCGCATACGCCGATGAGCAACAGGATATCAAAAATCATCAACATCAGTTTTGTACAGGCCTTCCAGGAACTGAAGGCCAATAAACTGCGCAGCACCCTGTCGCTTACCGGTATTACCATCGGTATCTTCTGTATTATCGCCGTATTCACGGTGCTGGACAGCCTGAAAAAGAACATCCGGGAACAGGTGTCTACCCTGGGCAGCGATGTGATCTACATCAACCGCTGGCCCTGGATGGACGAAGGCGGGGAATACAAATGGTGGGAATACTGGCGCCGTCCCTCTATGTCGGTCAACGAACTAAGGGCCGTACAGAATAACGTGCAGGAAGTAGGCACCTCCACCTTGCTGCTGACCCTGAACGGCCGCTCCGTGCGGTATAATGATAATGATGTCAGCGGCTTCACCGCCTTTGCCGTCACCCGCGACTTTGAGAAACTGCAGAATATAGAAGTGGAAGACGGGCGTTACCTCAATACCGCAGAGGTAGACGGGGGCGTGCCTTCGGCTGTGATCGGCAATGAATTGTATGAAAGCCTGTTTGGCGGTAGTGTAAACCCCGTGGGTAAGAACGTCTCCTTCCTGGGTAAAAATTACCTGATCGTAGGCCGTTTGAAGAAAGTAGGGCAGAACGCCGCAGGCTTCAACTTCGACAATGGCCTCATCGTTTCCTTTCAGTCTATTGCTTCGGCCATTGATGTAAAATCCCTGAATTATGACCCGGTACTGATGGTGAAAGCCAAGCCGGGGGCTGTCGTCAGCGAAATGCAGTTTGAAGTGGAGGGCGCCCTGCGTGCGGTTCGGAAACTGCGCCCGGGACAGGCCAACGACTTCGCCGTCAACAAGCTGAGCCAGATCACCCAGCGCATGGACCTCATGTTCGGCATGATCAACGCCATCGGTGCGGTGATCGGGGGAATTTCACTCATTGTCGGCGCCTTCGGTATCGCCAACATCATGTTTGTAACGGTAAAAGAACGCACCCGCTACATCGGCCTGAAAAAAGCCATTGGTGCACGTTCTGCCTATATCCTCATTGAATTCCTTATAGAAGCCGTGTCCCTGTGTATCATCGGTGGCCTGATCGGCATCCTGATGGTCTGGATCATCGCCCTGATTGTCAGTTCCAGTGGCAGCATGCAGCTATCCCTGTCGCTTCAGAATATATTAATCGGAATTTTCACCTCCGCCATTGTAGGCGTTATTGCCG
>DATJDO010000323.1:0-1538 GCA_035497375.1 Chitinophagaceae bacterium
GGTATGCGTCCATTGGAACAGGAAAGACTTCTGGATACTGGCCAGGGGGTCAAACTCTTCGCCGGTCTTGTTGATGGCGTAGTTCATATTTACATTACCATTATAGTGATACCGGTTCACGTAGTTACTGCTCAGGTAGCCCACAAAACTTCCTTTGGTAAAGATATCGGTCTGCAATTGCAGGTCTACATAGTCATTGAGGTAGAAATAATACCCTCCTTTGAGAAAACCCAGGCCCCTGGCCTGCTCTACCGTATAGCCCGGCAAAAGGAAGCCGGAACGGTGTTTTTCGCTATTGACCGGGAAATAGCCGAAGGGCAGAAACAAGGGTGTGGGCACGCCTTCGATCTCGATATTGGCAGAGCCCATAGCAATGGCCTGCTCCGGGATGATCTTCACGCGGTTGGTGCGGATACCGAAGTGCGGTTCGTGCAGCGAACAGGTAGTATACACGTTCCGGTAGCCATAGAGCGACTTATCTGCATTACGCTTCACTTGTTCGCTATGCATATACCCCTCGCCATATTGTGTGCGTGCATTACGCACGATGGCCCGCTGCGATTTGAAATTATATTTCAGGTGGTCGTAAGTAAATTTCTCACTACCCTGCTCAAAGGTGGGCAAAACCGGCGTTTTACCCGCAGAGTCCTCCACTACCGTAGCTGTAGCAATATTGCTGGACTGGTTAAAATCGATTTTATCGGCGCTCAGCTTCCTGCCATCGTAATCTACTTTGGCATTGCCATACAGGTGAAAATCATTGGTTTTCATCTCCATCACGGCCGAATCGGTTGCTGTTGCCACTACGATATCTTCCAGGGCATCTTCCGATATACGGATGCCCAGTCTTTCTTCCAGGCTTCCGTTTGTACGTGCATCCTTTTTGCCCAGGCTGTCGGAAAGACTTGCTGTATCATTGACCCGTACGGAATCAGGAATGGAAATTGTGTCCTTTATTTTAGAAATATCCGTAAAAGTTGCGGTATCTGTTTTATTTTGCGCGGCAGACAGACCGGGAAGCAGGAACATCGCAAACAGGACGCCGATAAAGCGCAGCAGATGGATTGCTGAAAATTTTGGAATAATTTTACCGTTAGCGCGCATAAAAACCGGCTGCAAAAGTAACTATTCTACCATAGACACAAAGACTATCGATCCACATTTAAAAATAATGAAGAACGCTGTTTTATACTTTTTTATTGCTTCTGTACTGTTGCACACTCGTACAGCAGCACAAACGCAGCCCAGAAAGATCAACCAGGTAGTACTGGATGCAGGGCACGGAGGGCACGATGCCGGAGCCAGGGGAGGCTCCGGACTGCTGAATGAAAAGGATATCGCATTGGCTGTAACCCTGAAAGTAGGCCGCCTGATCAATGACAGCCTGAAGATGGTGAAGCCGGTCTTTACCCGCACCACAGACGTATTTATCCCGCTTGCCGACCGCCATAAGATTGCCAACCAGGCAGGTGCAGACCTTTTTGTGGCTATACACGTCAATGCCAGTCCCGGATCTTATGAAAAGATCAGGACAGGTA
>DATJDO010000324.1:0-1768 GCA_035497375.1 Chitinophagaceae bacterium
CAGCCGGTATGCTGAAACTGAAATATACCCTGGACGATCTGCAAAAAGATGTCCTGACCTTAAAGCTTTTTGACCACTCCGGGAAAGAGATAAAGCTGAAAGAAAAAGAACTACAGGCGGAGTACGGAGACAACCGTTACATTTTTGAAATCAAAGATAAATATGACCTGAGGCACTTTCAGAAATACAGGCTAGAAATCACCAACACACAAGGCAGGAAATACATCCTCTATTTTAAATACGCTAACCCCGATCTGATCAAATGAGTACACCTGTAAGTTTTAAGACTATCATCATGGCCGTAACGCTTTCCGTTGCGCTGTCTGTCAGTGCGGTGCTGCTGTTGAGCAGGAAGTCCGAAGAAGTGATCGTGGTAGATGCGATAAAACTTTTCAATGGATTTAAAATGAAAATAGAAATGGAAGAAGCGGCCGCTGTGCAACTGAAAGCGATGAGCAGTGTCTGCGACAGCCTGGGAAATATCATGAAAGTATACCAGAGCAACAGGCAGGAACCTGATCCCCGCATCGCCGCACAGTACCGGGACGCCATTGCCGCTTTTCAGGCTGAGTATGACCATACCAATAAAGAAATTAATGAGCAGGTATGGAAAAGACTAAACCCGATCATAGCAGAGTTTGGCAAAGAAAGGAAAAGTGCTGTGGTGATCGGTGCCAATGGTATGGGTACCGTGTTGTATAATGATCCGGACTATGACAAAACTGATGAAGCAATTGTATTTGTAAACCGATACTATGACAATAAGCAATAAACTACTGGTATTGATGCTGTTTGTTTCCTGCAATACGCACCTGAGTGATCAGGATTATGCAAGCTATGTGAAAGACAGCAACAAAGGTTTGAGAAAAGCCATTACTGTCGAGCAGATGATTTATGATGTCCAGTACCTGCCGGAGCGGATGATTCTGCTGCAGGAGCACCAGACAGCAGCAGCCGCAAAGCAGCGTACGGAACAACTGAAGCATACAATGTGGTTTGCCATTTCTTTAAAGTGTCTTCATTCTTCGGTCAACCCCTTAAAGAATAATGTGTCGGGAATAGAAGAGTACAATGACAGGCTGGATTACTTCCTGAACCATGCAAGAGATGATATCAGCCTGGATTACGGAGGAAAGAAAATATACCCGATGAGTTACCATTTTGAGAATAACTATGGCCTGACTTCAAATGAAACGATCATGGTCGGGTTTGAAATAGCGGATGAAAAAAGCAAGCAGGATGCCACACTGGTGTTTGAAGACCGGGTATTCCGGAATGGAATTGTCAAAGCTTTTTTCTCAGCAGATAAATTAATTAAAGCCAATAAAATTTAAGTTATGCACCTGACAAAACGCACACTGAAAATAACAGCGTCCTGTTTGCTGGCCATCATGATCTTTGAGCTTGTGTATCCGAACAGGGCGCTGGCACTCACTTCCGGGCCCAGCCAACCGGAGGCGCAGGGTTTTGAGCCGGTAGGTACTACGGATATGGTAGACCTGTTCTCGGGCGACTTTGTCTATAATGTGCCGTTGATGGATGTAGAGGGGTATCCTGTGAATATAGCCTATCACGGAGGAAT
This sequence comes from Chitinophagaceae bacterium, assembly GCA_035497375.1. Taxonomy (GTDB): domain Bacteria; phylum Bacteroidota; class Bacteroidia; order Chitinophagales; family Chitinophagaceae; genus Rurimicrobium. The sequence continues at coordinate 1,583 of DATJDO010000324.1, forward strand.
CAACATGGACCAGGAAGCAAGCTGGGTGGGACTGGGCTGGAACATCAACCCGGGAGAGATCAACAGGGGGGTAAGGGGTATTCCTGATGATTTTAATGGTGATAGTGTAAAAAAAATATTGCACATCAAGGATGAAAAGAACATTACAATAGGTGCCAATGTGAATGCGGAGCCTGAAGGTGTCGG
>DATJDO010000325.1:0-1802 GCA_035497375.1 Chitinophagaceae bacterium
CGGTTTTGTTGGAAAAGCAAACCTTGACCTTTCTTTAAATGTGCATGCACCTGACAACACAGCCAATTTCTTTGGTGTAGGCAATGAGACTACGTTCGATAAAATAACTGACCCGGAAATACGCTATTACCGTACCCGCTATAATTTTATCGATGCCCAAGTAAAGCTAAGATGGCCTGTCGGAAAGCATTTCAATGTGTTTACCGGAATCTCAGGACAATATTTCAACATGGACTTATCGGATAATTCAGGGCGCTATATTATCAAATATGAGCAACAGCACCACGACCAGGAGCTTTTTGACCACAAGGTTTTTGCAGGAGCTTTGGCAGGCTATGAAATCGATACGCGGAATGACAGCTTGTTCCCGATCCGTGGATTTCACTGGAAAAGCACGCTGACGGGCATGCAGGAAATAGACCAGAACAAACAGTATGGGCAGCTGCAAACCGATATGAGTTTTTATATCAGTTTCAGCAGATACCCTAAGCTGGTGATTGCCAACAGGATTGGTGCAGGCACCAGCCTGGGCACGCCGGAATTTTTCCAGATGTTTTACTTAGGCGGAGAAAAAGGCCTGATGGGTTACCGGAAAAACAGATTCAGCGGCAGCTCCGTGCTGTACAATAATCTTGAGCTGCGCATGAAACTCTTTGATTTTGCCTCTTATCTTTTCCCCGGCACGGTGGGCCTTATCGGGTTTAATGATATTGGCCGGGTATGGACCAAAGATCAATCATCCAACAAATGGCATATTGGCTATGGTGGCGGACTATACATTATCCCGGCAGAAGCAATAGTGGTGAATGCTATGGCCACCTGCTCCGAAGAAGGCGTACTTCCTTACATTAGATTAGGTTTTAGATTTTAAAAATATCCGGTAATGAGCTATACAGAATTAATGATCAATGCTGCGTCGTATGTGCGCGATACATATTCCGAAAACAAAAAACCGGAACTGTTTTACCATTGTCTTGCGCATACTGAAAACACAGTGGCCGCTGCGGAAAAAATTGCCGATCATTATCAGCTTGAAGAAGAGGATTATGCAGCGGTTTACCTGTCTGCCTGGTTTCACGATATTGGCTATCTTTTTACTACTGCGGAGCTGCATGAAGAAAAAGGAATTGACCTTGCGGCGCAATTTATCCTGCAGCAGGGAGGAGAAGAATCGCTTATTGCAAAGGTGAAAGAATGTATACTGGCTACAAAAATGCCGCAAAACCCGGTTTCCTTAATCAGCAGGATCGTATGCGATGCCGACTTGTTTCATTTTGGAACAGAAGACTTCGAAGCAACCAATAAGCAGGTCAGAAAAGAGATGGAGGCGCGTTTCGGCAAAAAAATACCCGGTAAACTCTGGAGAATAAAAGCGCTGGAAATTTTAAACAGTCAAAAATTCCATACTGTCTATTGCCAGGCACTATTGCAAAAAGGAAAGCAGGTCAACCTGGAAAGAATACAGAAAAAAATAGAGGAAGACAATAAGGAGCAGGCACAAAAAGACAGGAAGCCCAATACTACTGTTGAAAGCGGAGAAACGAATGCCGATGCAGAAAAAAAGAAACCGACGCGCGGGGTAGAAACCATGTTTCGCACTACTTCTACCAATCACCTCCGACTGAGCGAAATGGCTGATACAAAGGCCAACATAATGATTACGGTAAATTCTATCATCGCCTCTATACTGGTCTCGGTGCTGTTCAGAAAACTGGAAGAGGACCACAGGTTAATCATTCCTGCCCTGATGTTCCTGATCACATCATTGGTCTCTATTGTTTTTGCGATATTGGTCACACGCC
>DATJDO010000326.1:0-4850 GCA_035497375.1 Chitinophagaceae bacterium
GTTCGCAGGTACAGATCAGGTTACGGTCGCCATGTGTATTGTTGATACGGGCAACGGTAGGCCAGAATTTGTTGTGCGCTACATAAGGCAGCGGGTAGGCCGCTTCCTCACGGGTATACGGTTTGTCCCAGTTGCTGTTGATAACCGTAGCCTGAGTATGCGGTGCATTTTTCAGCTGGTTGTTTTTCTTGTCGGCTGTTCCGTTTTCGATCGCTGCAATCTCTTTGCGGATGGCCAGCATGGCATCGCAGAAGCGGTCCAGCTCTGCTTTGTCTTCGCTTTCTGTAGGCTCGATCATGATGGTGCCAGCAACCGGGAAGCTCATGGTTGGAGCGTGGAAGCCATAGTCCATAAGGCGTTTGGCCACATCTTCCGCTTCGATCTCACTGGTTTTTTTCAAAGGACGTAGATCTACAATGAATTCGTGTGCGCAGGTACCGTTGGTGCCACTGTACAGGATGTCGTAGTCGTTTTGCAGGCGTGCCTTCATGTAGTTGGCATTCAGGATCGCGTATTGTGTAGACGCTTTCACGCCATTAACGCCTAGCATGCAGCAATAAGCGTAGCTGATCAGCAGGATGCTGGCAGAACCATAAGGAGCAGCCGATACAGCCGGTGTATTCGTAGACTCATTGTTCAATACCACGTGGCCGGGCAGGAAAGGAGCAAGGTGCGCTTTCACGCAGATCGGGCCTACACCTGGTCCGCCACCGCCGTGGGGGATTGCAAAAGTTTTGTGCAGGTTCAGGTGGCAAACATCGGCGCCGATAAGGCCGGGAGCCGTCAAGCCTACCTGGGCGTTCATATTGGCGCCATCCATGTACACCTGCCCGCCATGCTGGTGGATCAGGTTGGTGATGTCGATAATTGTTTCTTCGAAAATACCATAGGTAGAAGGATACGTGATCATAATACCGGCCAGGTTTGCACTGTGTTGCTCCACCTTTGCTTTCAGGTCATCCATATCCACATACCCGTTGTCCATGGCTTTTACCACCACTACTTTATAGCCCGCCATTACAGCAGAAGCAGGGTTGGTACCGTGCGCAGAGATCGGGATGATGATCACATCGCGGTGTTTGTCGCCACGGCTTTCGTGGTACGCGCGTATCGTCAGCAGACCGGCATACTCGCCTTGTGCACCGCTGTTCGGCTGCAGGCTGCAGGCATCGAAGGCAGTGATCACGCTCAGGTATTTGCTCAGCTGATCAGTTACATATTTATAACCACCGGCCTGTGTTGCTGGTGCGAAGGGATGCATTTTGCTCCAGTGTGCCCAGCTCAGCGGCATCATTTCCGTTGCGGCATTCAGCTTCATTGTGCAGGAGCCCAGGGAGATCATGCTCGTGTTCAGCGACAGGTCTTTGTTTTCCAGCGACTTGATGTAGCGCATCATCTGAGACTCAGAATGGTGCGTGTTGAACACATCCTGCTCCAGGAAAGAAGAAGTACGGATCAACGCGCCGGGGATATTGTTGGCGTCATCCTGTGCAAAGTCAAAGGCCACAGCATTCTCCGTATTGGCGAAGATGTTGATGATATCTGCAATGTCTGCCAGGGTAGTGGTTTCGTCAACAGAAATGCTGATCCAGTTATCTTTAGCGTAGAAGAAATTGATCTTTACCGCTTCTGCTTTGGCACGGATCGCAGCGCTGTCTTTTACCTTTACCGTAATGGTGTCGAAGAAGTCGCTGCTGAACAACTGGAATCCCAGTTCAACCAGTTCACCGGCAATAGCGTGTGCTGCAGTAGCAGTACGCGACGCGATATCTTTCAGTCCCTGAGGGCCGTGGTACACAGCGTACATAGCGGCCATATTCGCCAGCAAGGCTTGTGCGGTACAGATATTTGAAGTCGCTTTTTCGCGTTTGATGTGTTGCTCGCGGGTCTGCAAAGCCATACGCAGGGCACGGTTGCCGTGTGCGTCGATACTGATACCGATGATACGGCCGGGTATTGCACGCTTGAACTCGTCATTTACAGCGAAGAAGGCCGCATGCGGTCCGCCATAGCCCAGTGGAACACCGAAGCGTTGTGAAGAACCCAGGGCCACATCTGCACCCATTTCTCCGGGTGCTTTCAGCAAGGTCAAAGCCAGCAGATCTGTAGCCATCGCTACATAAGCGCCAATAGCGTGTACCTGGGCGATAAAGGATTCGTAGTTTTCTGTAGCGCCCTTATCGTTCGGGTATTGGAGGATGGCACCGAAATAAGTATTGTCGATGACAGCCGTTTTATAGTCGCCGCTTACCAGCTCGATACCCAGCGGTGTAGCGCGGGTCAGCAGCACATCATAAGTCTGTGGGAAGATATATTGGTCTACAAAGAACTTCGGACGTTCGATGTTGTCTGTTTTGTTGATCGTGTGGAAGAACATGGTCATCGCTTCACCGGCAGCCGTTGCTTCATCCAGCAGGGATGCATTGGCAATGGGCATAGCCGTCAGTTCGCAGACCATAGTCTGGTAGTTCAGCAGGCTTTCCAGGCGACCCTGGGAGATTTCGGCCTGGTAGGGCGTATACTGTGTGTACCATCCCGGGTTTTCGAAAATGTTGCGCAGGATCACGCTGGGCGTATGGGTATCGTAATAACCCTGGCCGATATAGTTGCGGAACACTTCATTTTTTAAAGAAACCTCTTTGATGTGACGCAGGTATTCCGCTTCGCTCATGGCTGAAGGCAAAGCCAGCGGTGTTTTCATACGGATCGCATCGGGAACCGTTTTCGCGATCAGCTCGGACAGGCTGTCCACACCGATCGTTTCCAGCATTTTGGGAAGGTCCGCCGCTCTTGGACCAATATGACGGCCGGCAAATTCATTGCTCTGTTGTTGGAACAAACTCATTTTTTATAGGAAATTTTAGAAGAATCGCTTTAAAATAATGGCGCAAATGTACGCCAAAAAATAAGCATTTAATGTTTCCCGATGAAACAACACAGCTAGATACATGATGCCGGAAGCCCCTGTTAAAAGTTGCGCTCTGTAGTTGTTTACAGGCAATAGATGACGCGCTTTAACCATGAAAAGAAAGTATTGTTTTCAACTTTTAGTTGCAATGGTCAAACCATGATGCCGTTACTCATTATTTCATCCTTGCAAATTATAAATTTCAAACTTTCTGATTTAATAAACAGCGTATTATAAAGCGTGGAAATTTCCATGTTAACAAATAGGTTTCGGAAGCACAGTGTACATTTGAATATTTCACATAAAAATCTCAGAAAATATGACAAGACACCCTTAACAAAAAAACCAAAAAAAATAATGAAACAAAAACCGAAAATCTATGAAACAGCATCTGCCAAGGATCTTTTTTAAAGACAACCCCCATCTATCATTTATGCACACCAAAACCATCCGTACAATGAAACAACTATTCATCATCACCACATTATGCGCCAGTATGAACCTGAGCGCCCAGGAATATTATTCCTGCCCCGGTTTTGAGCCGGCTATTGAAAAATCAATGACCTGTACCCAGTCTTCCATAGACTATAAAAACAAATACAGGCTGCAAAGCAGTTACATTCCCTGGACAAGCCCCTATGTCGACGAGATTGTGATACCGATCAACCTGGTCGTACTGGCGGATGATTATGGGGAACAGGGGGCTTTTAAACCGGCCGACTGGACGGCACCCTTCGGCTCGTCGACGTATAATGTATACGCAGGCTACTATATCAACCAGGTGTTCAAATCAACCTCACTGCCCAGTGATCCGGTACCCGGCTACCCGGGTACTTACTGGCTCAACTCCTCCCGGAATACGAAGATCCGGATCGAGTTCAACCAGGTGTATTACTACAATAATACCGAGGTGATGAATAAACCGTACGGCCACCCCTACAACTCAGCAAGTACCAGTTATGGCGCTATTCAGAAACTGCATTTAGCAGCACACCCCGAAGCAGCGAAGTTCATCAATTGCTACCTGATCAAAAATGTGTACCCGGGCGCGGGTGGGGAGGCCGTCACACTCAATGACACCCTATCCGTATTCTCCAGCGCCTGGGACAATCCGACTGATGATTACAGGTGGATCAACATGTCTGACTATATGTATTTTAACCAGCATTTACCGCACGAGCTGGGACATCATTTCAACCTGAGGCATACCTACAACTACAATGAATCTCCAACCTCGGGTATCGACGCCCTGCCGGATGTATTTATCCCGCCGTTTACCACCGAACAGTCCTGCCCTGCGGGAGGTGACCCCGAGGGATCTGCAACAGATATGTGCACCAACAATATTATGAGCGGTCATGGCAAAAGCTGGTTTATATCACCGCTGCAAACAGGCCGGGTCCACAGGACATTGCGTACCGGTATCACCAGGCATTTTGCCTACGGCACCTCAGCAACGCCTCATACCATCACGGCCGACGAGACCTGGGACTTTACCTACAAATCCTACAATAGCATTGTCATCAAAAAAGGAGCCACCCTCACGCTGACTTGCCGCCTGGAAATGAGCAAGGGCGCTAAGATCATTATTGAACCCGGCGCTACGCTCGTCGTTGACGGTGGCTATATTACTGCCGCACGCTCGGCAGGACCGGATCATGAAGGCTGGTGGCCCGGTATAGAAGTATGGGGCAATGATAGCCTTTCCCAAACCGGTGCCGGAAAGCAGGGAAAGCTGGTGACCAAAAACGGTGCAGTGATCGAACACGCACACGAAGCGATACAGGTCTGGAAACCCGACGCCTGGAATACAGGAGGCGGCATTGTGGATTGCCGCAATACGACCTTCCGGAACAACAGGCGTTCCTGTGCTTATTATCCCTACCATTCCTATAACGCGTCAAAGACTTTTGAATACCCGAACAAAGGCATTTTCAGGGAG
>DATJDO010000327.1:0-5071 GCA_035497375.1 Chitinophagaceae bacterium
CAGTTTGAAGATGAGCTGATCGGTACGGGTTTTAACTCTTTTGAAGCCAATCCCGGTGCCAGTTTCAGCCCTGAATTGCTGCCCCATCCCCATAGGGAACCATCGCTTCTCACCGCAATAGTATGATAGAAGCCGCCTGAAACAACACTCCAGGTGCGTGAACGGTTGATCTGTGTGATGGTATTTATATTTTCTTCCGTTCCATCTCCCATCTGTCCACTTACGTTATCGCCGGTACCCCATAAGGCATAGTCTGAATCTATAAAAAAAGTATGAGAGCCACCAGAACCAATTGCATACCAGCATTGTGCTTTTGCCTGGCCAATAGCAAAGGCGCTTAAAAAGAGAAGTATATATTTTTTCATTGCTTTAGAGTTGGGCGCAATAATACAGTTTTAAAGGCAAGTGTTTTTTTGTTTTTAGAAAAACAATGCTGATGTGAGGGCCGGACGACTGCAAAATGTTGCATTTACGGCAACGATGGCTACCGTCCTGCCCAGGTTTGTTGGTTTTTGACTGTGATGGTGCTGTAGCGGCCGTCTACTGTTGTGCCGATGAATGGAATATTAAATAAGGATAACGTACCGGACAGACACGCTGCCTGAACAGGCTGCCAGCAGCATGATATCAAGTAGCATAAAGGACAAGCGCTTGTATCATCTCAACTGAAGTACTAAGCGTGCACCAAATCCTCAAAACTGGATACGAATACCTGCAACTGTGCGGCCGTCTGCTCATCGTTCAGCTCGCCTTCCCGGTCAAACTTTCCCTTAATGCCCTGTATCAGCAGGGTCGTGTCTTTGGTGAAGCGGGTTTCCAGTGTTTGCATAATCAGTTGCAATTCCTCATGTCCTTTCTCCCCCTGGGCTGAAGCGGTGATCAGTCCTGCTGGTTTTTGTGCAAAAACAGTAGTCGCCACACACCATTCCAATGCATTTTTTAAGATGGCGGGTATACTGAAAATATATTCCGGAGTGCAGATGATAATACCGTCTGCCCCTTCAACCTGCTTGCGGAACAGGGTCACTTCTTCAGGCGCAGCCGTAGCAGACCGCAGAGGATCGAAATGCGGCAGATGTGCCAGGCTTTCGATAATCGTGCAGGTATCCCTGCTCCGGGCCTGAATAATCCTGGCCAGTTGTAGGTTGGACGATTGCGGACTGGCGCTGCCAATAATGATCAGTATGCTTTTCCTGTCTTTCATAAGGCTTGTTGCCTGGGTTGTGAAAGTAGGGAAATTATTAATCGTTCAGGGTGTCCTCGTCCTTATCATCTCCACGATGGGTAATCACATCCACATGCACACCCTTATCTACAAATTCGTTCAGGTAGATTTTGACCAGCAACAGGAATAAAGAAATCAACAGCGGGCCGAAGATCAGGCCCAGGAAGCCGAACATATTCAGCCCGATGATGACACCAAAAACGGTGATCATCGGGTGGATATTGCCGAGCTTTTTTTGGAGGATCATGCGGAACACATTGTCGCTGCCTCCGATAACGACCAGGCCCCAGGCTACTTGCGCCAGTCCGTTGTTGGTGTCACCTGCAGCAAAACTGAGCAGTGCTATCGGCACCCAGGCGGCCATCGTGCCCACAAAGGGGATAAAGGAACAAATGCCGGTCACAATGCCCCAGAGCAGCGGGTCCGGTGCATCGAACATCCAGTAACCCAATACCGCCAGCGCGCCTTGTATAGCACCCATAATGGGCAGGCCGACGGCATTGCTGAGAACGGACTCCTTTACTTCCTGGATCACCTTTTTACGGTTCTCTGGCTTGAATGGCAGGTTGCGCTGCAGCCACAGCTCCACTTTGCCCGCATTCGTCAGCAGGAACCAGAGCAGGAAGTAAGCAACCACGACATTCACAAGCGTGTTGGCGGTAGAGCTCAGTACTTTAGGAATCAGGTTGCTGATCGCATTGGTGATCTTAGCCAGGTTGGGTTCAGACAGGATGTCCATACCGAAACGCTGATTCAGGTAATCTTGTATCTTATCGGCCGTTTGGGTGATGATGTCCGGGTTGTGGATGATCGGCGTGATCTTATCTGCAAGGATATACCCGATCCAGGCGAAGGGCAAAACGATCACAATAAAAGACAACAACATCAGCACGCTGGCAGCGATCCACTTTTTCCAGTGCTTTTCAAACACCAGTTTGTACATCATCTTCCTGAGGAGCATGTAGAGGGCTATAGCGCCGAGGAAGGCGCCCAGCATAAAGGTCATCTGCAGGTAAAGAATAAGGCCGAGGGTCAGTATTGATGCCAGGAACAGTACTTGTCTTACTTTGTTGGCGGGTATCTTGATGTTGAAGTCCATAAGTGTGCGTCTGAAAAAAGTGGTTCATCCATAGCTTTTTCGTCGATGGGCGAAATTACTACAGAGCGCTGCAAATCACGACAGTTGCCGTTATATGATTCGGTTTGAGCCTTATATGATTATGATGTCTTCGCTGAGTATGTTGAAATTAGCCTGTTCCAGCAGGCTGGCTTCTTCATCGCGGCGGGCCAGCAAGCCAGGCAGGTTTTTGCCTTGCCACAGGCGCTTCATATTTCGGATTTGTTTGGAAATTCCTTTGAGGTCTTGTGCGGCTACCAGCGCTACAATATTTTTCATCTCCGTGCGGCTGGGGCCACTGAGGCTTTCTCCACGGTTGTAGACCAAAGACAATAAAGCACCCTGGGCATCCGGAGGGAGCTTTTCCATACCAGGATAAGTATTTTTGGTTCGCCGGGCATAGACAGGCAGGGTGGTCTGGTAAAAAACGGACTGTGCTGTATTGTAGTCAATAATTACAGAACGTGTGCCGGGCAAGGCATTTTTAGCACTTGTGCCAGTAAGGCCCGCAACAGACTGGAGTACAGAAAGGGTATCCGTGCTGACAAAGTCCCTCCAGGCCGCAGCAATCGTATTGCGGTCGTTAAAACCGAGGTCGTAACCGATACCGATCGTTACGCCGCTTTCGCCACCCGGCCAGATCGGTTTTTGGTAGCTCTTGTTGTACTGCGCTTCCGAGCTGACCTCAAATCCGATGAGCATATCCATAGACCGGCGCGAGACTCTGATACTCGTGCCGGCCGGCAATGGCGGTAGTTTGGCGCTCAGGAAGTTCTCAACGCGGGTCAGCATTTCCGGGCCGACTACACCGTCTACCTTGATCTTCAGAAACATCTGAACGGACACGATATGGGTGAGCTGGTTGGCATCTGCGCGCATGGGGTAGCCTGCCAGGGCTTCAAAGGCTTGTGCGGTCGGGATATCGAAAATACCGGTACCGGGCACTTTCAGTCTGGCCTGGATGTTTCTGATCCGGGTTCTGGAATCTACGGCTGGCATATATTGGTGGTATATTTTAAAACAAATTATACTTTTTATTTCTAAATAATGGATAAATGGCGGAAAAAATAACGGCAATGCCTTAAACTTTTATAAGCTGATAGTTTTGCCTACTTTTGCAAACATTTTATAAAGAAATATGGATACGAAAAAAAGAAAGCTGATCACGCTGGACGAGTTTACGATACAGGAAACGCGCCGTTTTCCGCATGCAACCGGTGAATTGTCTTCCCTGCTGCGCGATATTGCGCTGGCCTGCAAGATCATCAACAAGCAGGTGAACAAAGCCGGCCTGGTGGATATCCTCGGTAAGCACGGCGCGACAAACGTACAGGGCGAAGAACAGATGAAACTGGACATCTTTGCGAATGAAACCCTGATCAACGTCTTGCAAAACAGCGCAGAATGTGCCGGTATCGCATCAGAAGAAAATGATGAGTTCCTGTGTTTCAACGATGAATTTTCTGTCCAATCAAAATATGTGGTACTATTCGATCCTTTAGACGGCTCCAGCAACATTGACGTGAACGCTTCCATCGGTACGATCTTCTCTATTTACAGGCGCGTGAGTCCTCTGGGTTCTCCTTGTATTGAAGCAGACTTCCTGCAGGAAGGCAGCAAGCTGATGGCCGCCGGATACGTGATTTATGGCTCCAGTACGATGTTGGTCTATGCGACCAAACTGGGTGTCAATGGCTTTACACTGGAAAGCTCTATCGGAGAATTCTGCCTGTCACACCCCGACATGAAATGCCCGGAAAAAGGCAAGATTTATTCCCTGAACCAAGGTAATACCAACAGATATGATCAAGGGGTAAAAGACTTCCTGAACTATTGCATGGAAGAGCATAAAGAGGAAGGCCGCCCTTACTCGCATCGCTATATAGGCTCTATGGTCGCTGATCTGCACCGTACCCTGATCAAAGGCGGTATTTTTATGTATCCTGCCGATAAGAAAAGTACGAACGGTAAACTACGCCTGCAATATGAATGTAACCCGATGGCCCTGATTATAGAGGCAGCAGGTGGCGTGGCGGATTCCGGCAACGGCCGTATCCTCGATGTCATCCCTACGGAACTCCACCAGCGTACACCGATCTATATCGGTTCCAAAGACATGGTGAATAAGGCTCTGTCTTTCAGCAAAGCCAAGGCCGCAACAGTTTAATGTTTTTATAGATTTTGTAAGACGCAAAGCAAGTGGAATGCACTTAGCTTTGCGTTTTACTTTTTAGCAGCTTTATGGAGAAATTACATATACTCGCAATAGCCGCGCATCCGGATGATATTGAACTGGGTTGCGGTGGTACCCTGGCCAGGCATGCGGCCATGGGACAACGCGTCGGCATTGTGGACCTCACAGAGGGTGAGCTGGGTACCCGGGGTTCTGTAGCGCAGCGCTATACGGAAGCGGGAGATGCGGCGCAGATTATGGGTCTGGCCGTGCGTGAAAATGCACAGCTGCGCGATGGCTTTTTTAAAAATGACGAAGAGCACCAGAAAAAAATCATCCACTATATCCGCAAATACCGCCCGGAGATCGTGATCACGAATGCTCCTGAAGACCGGCATCCGGACCACGGGCGCGGTTACCGCCTGGTCAGCGATGCTTGCTTCCTGGCCGGTCTGCGCAAAATAGAGACCCTGGATGAGGCCGGGCAGCCCCAGGCGGCCTGGCGACCGAAGCGCGTGTTTTCGCTGATCCAGGACCGGCAACTGGAGCCTACATT
>DATJDO010000328.1:0-2942 GCA_035497375.1 Chitinophagaceae bacterium
CTGACGGACAGGCCTTGCCTTTAAGTAAAGAAGCAATGGAAGTGTACCGCGAGATCAGGAAGATTCGCGGAAGGCTGCCGCGCATGCTACATGATAATTTTCAGCTACCCCTGGCCAAAGGAGAAACGCTGGACTGGAAGTGCAGGGCCGGGGCACGGCATTTCGAGATTGATGGGGCAGGGCTGGTACACTTATGCCAGCCAAAGACCGGGTATCCTGCAAAGAAACTGGAAGACTATGGTGTAAGTGATATCCGCAGGCATTATCAATGCCCTAAATCCTGTAGTGCCCGATGCCCGATCGCTTATGCGCACCTGGGCAGCAGGATAGACGATTTCAGGAGCCAGAAAGGAGCGGTGTTATGATAGACCTGAGCATCATCATCCCGGCATACAATGAGGCGGAGCGCATTTTGCCGACCCTGCATAGTTGCTACCAGTGGCTGAGTGCCAGCCCCTATCACTTCGAGATCATCGTAGTTGATGACGGCTCCACAGACCACACGCTGTCTTTGCTTGAAACGTTGCAGCATACCAGCATGCCGGAGCTTTCAGTCCTCCACCTGCATCCTAACAAGGGGAAAGGCAATGCCGTCCGGATAGGAATGCTGGCGGCCAAAGGAGCCTTCCGGCTTTTTTCAGATGCAGATGGCTCTACACCCGTGCATGAGCTGGATAAGATGCTCCAACCTTTACGGGAAGGGCAGGCGGATATTACAATTGGTTCCCGCTATGCTGCAGGCTCCGTAGTCCTCAAAACGCAACCTCCTTTGCGGGTATTCTGGAGCCGCCTGGCCAACCGCATTGTTCAGCGGGTACTGCTGCCCGGTATTGCCGATCCGCATTGCGGGTTCAAGGCTTTTACTGCCGATGCGGCAGCAGCGGTGTTTTCCCGCTGCCGGGTAGACGGTTGGTCTTTTGACCTGGAAGTGCTGGCTATTGCCCGCAGGCAGGGTTTGCGGATCAAAGAAACAGGGGTGCAATGGGCCAACGACGAGAGAAGTAAAGCAAGAATCGCGCAGCTGCCTTTGGCGATAGCGGATGTGTACCGCATACGGAAACGCCTGCGTTGAGCACAAGACCAGTAGCAAATCCTGTTGCATTCGGAACATAAAAAAAGCCCTTGCTGTGCAGCAAGGGCTTTTCAAATATAGCTTTAGTAAAGGATTAGCTCACTTTTGTTTGCTCGTCCAGTTCAGAATCAACCAGGATACGACCGCAATGTTCGCAAACGATGATCTTTTTGTGCTGACGGATTTCAGATTGACGCTGCGGTGGGATCACGTTGAAGCAACCGCCGCAGGAGTCGCGGTGGATGGGTACTACTGCGAGACCATTTGAGTAGCTGCCACGGATACGGTTGTAGGCTACCAGCAGGCGCTCATCTACTTTTTCTTTCGCTTCTTCAGATTGTTTGCTCAGCGTTTTCTCTTCTTTCTCTGTTTCAACGATGATTTTTTCCAGCTCTTTTTTCTTGGCTTTCAGGGTGTCTTCTACCACGGCCACTTTTTCTTCAGTGCCGGTACGCACCGCCATCCTTTCTTTCAGTTCAAAGTTGGCATCTTTGATGTGTTTGTCACAGAGTTTGGCTTCCAGCTCCTGCATTTCAATTTCTTTGGTCAGGGCTTCAAACTCGCGGTTGTTTTTTACATTGTCCTGTTGTTTTTCATACTTTTTACCCAGGGCAATGGCTTCTTTTTTGGCTTCCGTACGCTGTGCAATGTAGTTGTTGATATTCTCAATATCAGTGTCAATGTTTGCAATACGCGTTTGCAGGCCGGCTATCTCGTCTTCCAGATCTTTCACTTCCATAGGCAGCTCGCCCTTCAGTGTTTTGATTTCATCTATTTTAGAATCGATTTTTTGCAGTGTCAGTACCGCGCTTAATTTTTCTTCGATCGAAAAATCTTTGACTGTTGCCATATTAAATTAAAAGTATTTTATCGGGTTGGTATCCAATGTGGATAAAAGAACCGCGAAGGTAACATTTTTTTTCTTAAGTATATCATCAAATATTTCCACGGTAAATTGTTCACTTTCGAAATGGCCGATGTCGGCAATCAGGATTTTACCTTCCGCATCAAAAAATTGATGATATTTAAAATCGGCAGTTACAAAAACATCCGCGCCTGCTGCGATAGCATCTTTTAGTAAAAAACTACCGGAACCACCACAAACGGCTATTTTCTGTATGGCTTTGTCCGGCAGGGCCGTATGCCGCACTACACCTGCTTTCATTTCTTTTTTGAGTAAAGTGAGGAATGCTGTTGCAGGGACAGGCAGGGGCAGGCTGCCGGTCATCCCGGCACCGGTTTCGGGGTTGTCATTGTGCAGCTGCAGCCAGTCGAAGGCTACCTCTTCATAAGGATGGGCGGCTATCAGAGCCTGCTCTACCATGTTTTTCAGATGTATTGGTACCAGCACTTCTATTTTATCTTCCTGTACCTTTTCCTGCGCTCCTCCTGCGCTGCCGATATAAGGATGGCTGTCTTTACTGCCGCGGAAGGTGCCCTGGCCGGTGCTGCTGAAACTGCATTCACTATAGGCTCCTATATGACCTGCTCCTGCCGCAAACAAGGCCTGGAGCAGGCTTGCTGCATGATTAGACGGTACATAGGTACACAATTTCAGCAAATTGCCGGATACGGGGGACAGAATCCGCGTATCCTGTAGGCCAAGGCGGTCTGCAATCCGCTTGTTTACCCCATTGCGCATATTGTCCAGGTTGGTATGTATAGCCAGCAGGTTGAGGTCGTTTTTGATGGCTTTCTGTACAATACGCTGCACATAGTTACGCCCGGTAAGGTTTTTGATGCCGGAGAAGATAACGGGATGATGGGCAATGATCAGGTTGCAGCTTTTTGCTACAGCCTCGTCCAGTACTGCTTCTGTAATGTCCAGGCTCAGCAAAGCGCCTGTGACCTCATCGGAGGGGTTGCCGAC
>DATJDO010000329.1:0-3202 GCA_035497375.1 Chitinophagaceae bacterium
TTTGGAGCAAATGATGCCCGGCCTGGAATACCCCTACACGGTGCGTGTTGTTTCCGACATCCTTGAGTCAAACGGCTCGTCTTCGATGGCTACAGTTTGCGCCGGTTCCCTGGCGCTGATGGATGCCGGTGTTCCTTTCCCAAAACACGTGAGTGGTGTGGCTATGGGACTGATCAGCCGTTCTTCAGACAAAAAATGGGCTGTATTGACCGACATTCTGGGTGATGAAGATCACCTGGGTGATATGGACTTTAAAGTAACGGGTACACGCGATGGTATCTGCGGTATCCAGATGGATATTAAAGTAGATGGCCTGAGCATGGATATCATGTCGCAGGCATTGTCTCAGGCCCGCGATGGCCGTTTGCATATACTGGAAGCCATGTATGCCTGTACGCCGGCTTACCGTCCGGAACTGAAACCACATACACCGCGTATCGAACAACTGATCATCGATACAGAGTACATTGGTGCGGTAATCGGCCCTGGTGGTAAGATCATCCAGGAAATACAGCGCGAAACCAACACGATCATTTCTATTGAAGAAAAAGAACAGAAAGGTTTTGTAAAAGTATTCTCTGCAAATAAAGAAAGCATCGACAAGGCAATGAACTGGATCAAAGGCATTGTCAGCGTACCTGATGTAGGTGCTGAATACGATGCTACCGTTAAGAGCATTATGCCTTACGGTGCGTTCGTAGAATTTATGCCTGGCAAACAAGGTTTGCTGCATATCTCTGAAGTAAGCTGGTCGCGCCTGGATAACCTGGACGGTGTGCTGAAAGAAGGCGATGCCATCAAAGTAAAACTGCTGGATGTAGATCCTAAAACCGGTAAATACCGCCTGAGCCGCAAAGTGCTGATGGAAAAACCGGAAGGCTATGTAGAGCCTGTAGAGGGAGAACGCCGTGAGCGTCGTGATCGCCCGGACCGCGGCGGAAACGACCGTGGCGGAGACCGCCGCAACAGGGACCGCGATCGTGGTCCGCGTGAGCCACGCGAACCACGTGGAGAAAGGCCTGAAAGGGCACCCCGCGAAGAGTCGCCTGTACCCGGAGACTCCAGCGACACGCAGGATGCAGATATGAAACTGTAATCGACTGATACGATACAATCAAAAAACCGCCACTGGAACAGTGGCGGTTTTTCTTTATTAATAGATTGTGTTTTGTTAGCAATCCTGATATATTCCATTAACTTTGCACACTCAAATTAATTTAATTATAAAGTGCCATATGAATGTTCATTCTGAAGGCAATAGATCCTAATATATGGGAAAAGTAGCACTAATATCAGGCATCACAGGGCAGGATGGAGCTTACCTGGCAGAATTGCTTTTAAGTAAGGGCTATGTGGTGCACGGCATTAAGCGCCGTAGTTCCCTGTTCAATACAGACAGGATCGATCATCTGTACGAAGATCCTCATATCGACAACAGGCATTTTGTGTTGCATTACGGCGACTTATCGGACAGTTCCAACCTGATCCGTATCATACAGGAGGTGCAACCGGACGAAATCTACAACCTGGGTGCAATGAGCCACGTAAAGGTGAGCTTTGATGCCCCCGAATATACAGCCAATGCAGACGGTATCGGTACTTTGCGGATACTGGAGGCCATACGCCTGCTGGGATTGACCAAAAAGACAAAAGTGTACCAGGCCTCTACATCCGAACTATACGGGCTGGTGCAGGAGGTGCCGCAAAGTGAGCGTACGCCTTTCTATCCCCGTTCGCCCTATGCTGTAGCTAAAATGTATGCATACTGGATCACGGTAAACTATAGGGAAGCCTATGGAATGTTTGCCTGCAACGGCATCCTGTTCAACCATGAGAGTCCCTTGAGGGGAGAGACCTTTGTGACGCGTAAGATTACAAGGGCGGTGGCGCAAATGGCCCTGGGCCTGCAGGATAAATTGTATATCGGTAATATGGATGCCAAGCGCGACTGGGGGCATGCCCGCGATTATGTAGAAGCCATGTGGCTTATGCTGCAGCAGGATACCCCGGAAGATTTTGTGATTGCGACCGGCGTGACCACTACGGTACGCGACTTTATTAAAATGGCATTTGCAGAAATCGGCGTTACCATTGGGTTTAAAGGAGAAGGCGTGGAAGAAAAAGGTTATGTGCTGGCTTCTTCTTCAACTGAATACCACTTTACAGAAGGGCAGGAGGTAATCAATGTAGATCCCCGCTATTTCCGTCCTACAGAAGTAGAGTTGCTGATCGGCGATCCGGCGAAAGCAGAGCAAAAACTAGGCTGGAAGGCAACATGCACTCTGGAAAACCTGGTAAAGGAAATGGTGGCCTCTGACCTGGATTCGTTCAAAAGAGAACGTATCCTTAAAGAAGCAGGGTTTAAAATTTTAAAGCAATACGAATAGGGTTTAGCCTTCGTGATGAATAAAAACGATAAAATTTATATAGCCGGTCACAGGGGTATGGTAGGAAGCGCTATCATGCGTCAGTTGAAGGCTGATGGTTTTCACAATATCATTTTCAGGACATCCGCCGAGCTGGATTTGCGCCGGCAACAGGATGTAGCCGCTTTCTTTGCACAGGAAAAACCAGATTATGTGTTCCTGGCAGCCGCAAAAGTAGGCGGCATCCTGGCCAACAATACTTACCGTGCTGATTTCCTGTATGAAAACCTGATGATACAGAACAATGTGATTCACGCTGCTTACGAGCAGGGGGCGAAGAAGCTGATGTTCCTGGGGTCTTCCTGCATTTATCCTAAAATGGCTCCGCAACCGTTGAAGGAGGAATACCTGCTGACGGGTTTACTGGAGCCTACCAACGAACCGTATGCCATTGCAAAAATAGCAGGCATCAAGATGTGTGATGCATACCGTGCGCAGTACGGCTGCAATTTTATCTCCGTAATGCCGACGAACCTGTATGGTCCTAACGACAATTACGATCTGAACAATTCGCATGTGCTGCCGGCGATGCTGCGCAAATTTCATGAAGCGAAAATAAACAGTGCAGAAAGTGTAACACTTTGGGGCAGCGGCACACCGATGCGGGAATTCCTGCATGCGGATGACATGGCAGCGGCCTGTGTACACCTGATGCTGCAGTATGACGAGGAAGGCCTGGTCAACATCGGTACCGGTGAGGATATCAGTATCTGGGACCTTGCTTTGCTGATCAAAAAAATAACAGGATTTGAGGGGGAATTGATATGGGACAGCAC
>DATJDO010000330.1:0-1746 GCA_035497375.1 Chitinophagaceae bacterium
CTCACTGTTGGCGCCTGCCGCATTTGTAGTGCTGCCGGATAATAGGGTGCCTCCAATGAATTCGCTTTTGACCATCGCAAAAGAATGGGAAACCCTGCTGGCTGTGAAGATGATCAGGACCAGTATCAGCACGGCCGCCGCGATACGGCTATAGCTGAAAGGACTTTTCTTCAGTTCCACAATACGCCTGATGCGCTGCATCAGGTGGCCGGGGCGCCCGGTGGCCGCAACCGCCAGCACAGCGTTATCCAGGCCGGCCAAAGCTGTCAGTGCCCGGGCGTAGCTCACCCGTTCTGAGGTGTGCGCCAGCACTAGGTCGTCGCAGCAATACTCCCGTTCCCTGCGTATGATACCGGAAATCAGCCATACAAAAGGGTTAAAGAACAGGATCGTTTCCGCTATAGTTTGCAGCATATTGACCAGAAAATCCTGTCGTTTGATGTGCGCGAGTTCATGAAGGAGAATGGTTTCCAGCTGTGTTGCGCTGAGGTTCAGCACGCTTGCCGCCGGCAAAAGAATGACGGGTTTTAGGAAGCCGATCACCATCGGTACCCTGGCCCGTACAGAAACCATCAGCCGCACGCGGCGCTTCAGTTGCAACCTGAGTTTTAAAGCCTGCAAGGATTCATACAGTGCGGCATCGGGCATTTCCAGGCCTTTTGTCCTGAGCCCGGCCAATTGCCGTATGCCTCCCGAAAGCCTGAGCAGCATGAAGACCAGTCCGGTCAGGTAAGCTGCCGCCAGGTAGGGGAAAACGGAGCGCAGGCCGGGCAGGGCTGGCAGTCCAGCAGTAAGTCCCGCAAAAGTGCCGGGCAAGGGCGCTGCTCCCGTAGTAGAAAGATCTGAAAGAGGGAATGCATCACCTGCTGCAACATAGTGTAGCTGTTGCCTCAGCGTCAGGCCAAACCACAGCAGCAATAAGGACAATGCTGCCAGGGAACATTTGTATTTTGTGGCGGCGCTGCTTCCGGGCAGCAGTTTCAGGATGAGCCACAGTGCGGCATAAACAATAAAGCCTTGAGCCAGTGAGCAGATCAGCGCCCAGGATAAGATTTGTGTCCAGATGGCCATGATATCAGTTTTTAAAAGTTAAAAATGGAAATTTTAGGTTAGGTATGGAATGCTTATGATTTGGTTTTCTGGTCCAGGTACTCCCTGATCATGTCCAGCTCAGCTTTGCTGGCCTTATGATTGCCGAGGGCCTGCATCACCATCTTCATCGCAGAACCATTGAACATGGTTTCAATCATCTTCTGCAGCATCTGCCCCTGTGCCTGCTCCCTGTTCACCAGGGCTGTGTAGATATGGGTTTTGCCGGTCCCATCCCTGCTCAGGAGTTTTTTATCCAGCATTATCTGCATGAGCTTTAAAGTGGTGGTATAACCTGTATCCTTTGTCCGGGCCAGCTGTTCGTGCACGGCTCTTACGGTGGAAGGCCCGCTGGCCCACAGGATGTTCAGGATTTCAAGTTCAGATTCCGTTGGTTTGATATACTGCTTCATAATGATCTACGAATCGTTTCGTAATCAAATGTACGAACTGTTTCGTAATGAAAAAATATTTTTTCGGCAAGCTCCCTGACCGGAATATATGGAGGGTAATCGGATGAGGTCAAAACAGCGTGGATAATGTACCGAATAGGTAAATACCTGTTTGGCCTATGTAATAAAGGTGTTCTTTTGGCGCATAAGTGTGTCAAAACGATGCAGGGTAAACACCGGCAAACACTATATGATCAGAATCCGG
>DATJDO010000331.1:0-7585 GCA_035497375.1 Chitinophagaceae bacterium
TTGAATACCATGCTTTATATACATGCAAATGCCGATAAGCGTGTAAACCTTACTGTTATTGATATCAACGGTCGTTCAGTTTATTCAGTAGTTGATATGAAGATTTCACAAGGTCAGAACAATATTGAAATCCCAACACAAAACTTTGCTGGTGGTTTGTATGAGGTTCGGCTGGATTCCGGCTCTGAGCAGATGGTAGAAAAGCTTTCGGTGCTGTAACCGGTATTCAAGAACAGGCGCTTATGCCAAAAAATGCAACATTCCGGCAGGAATGTTGCATTTTGTCCTGTTGGTACACGGGGGAACGTTTTATCGGGGAGTGTAGTACTTGCTGATGATGGCAGTGCAAGTGCGTTCTATCAGTTGATATACGGGCAGATAGCCGCTCTCGTCGCCGTACCACGGATCGGGTACCGATTCAGTATTGCCTTCTTCCAGTTCAGAAAGAAATAGCTTTACCTTATGCATCTGTGTTTTGGAGTCGCTGACCTTTTCGATTTCCCCGTACACGTCCATCGCCAGTGCGTAGATGATGTCGTATTGCTGAAAGTCTTTAGCAGTAAATGTTCTGGCACATTGCCCGGAAATATCAATACCATGTTGCAGGCAAACCTTCTGAGAAAAATGATGAGGTGCTTCACCGGTATGGTAGCGGTTGGTGCCGGCAGAATCTATCTGCCAATCCAAGCCTGCATCGCAGGCTTTCTTTTGCAAAACACCCTCGGCAATCGGGGAACGGCAGATATTGCCCAGGCAAACCATCAGTATCTTCATGGTGTAGTATAAAAATTAACTGTCGCGGTATTCTTTACCTGTCATCGAAATGAACACATCTTCCAGGCTGGCCGCTTTTACTTCCTTCTTCCGTTCAAAGCCTGTAGCAATCAGTTTGTCGATCAGTCCGTTCGGCGTGTCAAGTGTTACAATTTTACCACTGTCTATGATGGCAACGCGTTCGCAGAGTTCCTCTGCCTCATCCATATAGTGTGTGGTGAGTACAACCGTTGTGCCGCGGTCACGTACCTGGCGGATCAGCTCCCAAAGGTTGCGGCGCGCCTGGGGGTCGAGGCCGGTTGTGGGTTCGTCGAGGAAAATGACTTTCGGATCGTTGATGAGTGTCGTCGCAATAGAGAAGCGCTGTTTCTGGCCTCCTGAAAGCTCCTTGTATTTGTTTTTGCTTTTTTCGCGCAGGTTCACGGTGTCCAGCAAAGCCAAGGCATCCACCTTCTTATTGTACAATCCGGCAAACAGGTCGATAATCTGTACCAGGTTGAGCATAGGGTAGTAGCCGGCTGCCTGCAACTGCACGCCGATGATCCTTTTGATCTGCTGAGGATGCTTGTCCAGGTCTATTCCATCCAGGATTACCGTACCGGAGGTTTTCTCGCGCAAAGTTTCGATGATCTCCAGCGTAGTGGTCTTTCCTGCACCATTAGGCCCCAGCAGGCCAAATATTTCCCCCTTATACACATCAAAAGAGATACCGCCGACGGCAATAAAGTCACCGTATTGCTTGACCAGGTTGCGTACGCTGATGATGGGTTCTTTCATGCTGTATTTTTTTAGACCTGTAAGGTTTCAAAAACCTTATCGGTTTTCCAAACGGCATAGATCTTTTATGTAATGGAATTATGCCGGCAAAGGTAGATGCTTTGTAAAGGAAAATCGCTGCTTTTTATGTTTCTGCTCTATCATTGGATTCTCTTTGCCTAAGGCCTCTACGCATACTCATTCCCAATGAAGGGGTATGAGAGAGGAGACAATCTTGCTCTCTTGCTGATGTTCTGGCTCTTCCGTTCAGATGGATGGGGTGTATTAAGAACCGGAGGGGTTCCCTTTTCTGACTCAGTCACTGTTTTTTTTCTTGTGCAGGCCTGTCAGTTCCAGTACAAGCCTGGAAATATTCCGGGCCATTGTGTGCACCTGCCTGCTCAGGCGGTTGTTCTGATCTGCCATTTCCAATATCTTCTCCTGTGCCTTTTGCAGCATATGGACTATGTCTTTTATTTCTGTACCTGCCCATATTCCACCTGTATGAGGGTCATTGTAGACGTTTAAAACAGCCTGCTCATCATAATACAATAAAGCATTGATGTTTACAGATAATATGGTAGCAATGGCATAGATGTAATCCAGGGTTATGGCTGTTTTGCCACTTTCAAGATTGCGGTAGGCCGTAGTAGAAATATCCAGTTCATGCGCCATATAATGCTGCGTGTAATTCCTGATCTCCCTGCATTTTTTGATGTTGGTCCCTATATCAGCCCCTGTCTGCTTATAATGCACAATTCAACTATTTGGTTTAATGCAAAAATAATGAAATGATATAAATGATGGTAAATCAGTTAAAAAAACATGCACATGATTGCAATTTTTACTTGTTCTGTCCGCAACAGTAGAATTAGATATTCAAACCTGCATGCCTGATTTTTGTATTGCACAGGATCAGACGGTTCGTTCCTGTGGTCGGAGTAAAACAATTTTTCATCACACACTTAAAACGAAACACAATGCAAAAGATCAACATTTTGTTGCTGGTAACAGGCTTACTCGTAACAGCGGCGTTCTCATCCTGCACCAAAAGCGAAGAGAAACAAGTACCGGTGAGTGTACAGAAGGATACGGACATCAACACCCTGGCCCGGGGCAGGAATTATGTACGCACAGGGATTTATTACGAAGGTCCGGGAGGAATGTTTACCACCTGCCTGTATTCAGGCCCGGCTTGTATGGTAGTGGTCAGGCCGGTCATTGCCAATGACAACGGAAGGTATATCCTGACGCCAGATGAAGGAGATTCTCTGCTGCAGGTGGATAAATACAAAGAATCTGGTATGGAAACTTCTTTCTATTCACGCGTAGAGGTAAGTGTTGATCAAAATGGCCAGGAGACGTATCATTTTACAGAGTAGCAAACGCCCTCATCCACGGGGAATGGGCTTGCTGTTGACGCTGCTGCTCTTTTCCTGCAGCACCCCTTCGCCAAAGGGCGCGCTGCAGCCGATACAGACTGCCCGCATCCATGAAGAAGGAAATCATGTATTGCATGGCCTGCCTATTAGTATTCAGTTACTGTCGGACAGCCTTGCAGGCATCCACTTTGATGCCACACGCTACACAGTTTATAACTACTATACCGGCAGAATGGTGAGTAGCCTGTTGCTGGACAGCAGTGTCTTGCCAGACTTGCTGCTGCAGGCGCGTGCATACTACCCGCACGACTATCAACTGATGAGCATGCAGGAAGGCCGGGAGATCGGTGTTCCGGTGCTGTCTGTCGACGGCGTTTTTTACAGTAAAGAAAAACAGCAGTACTTTCTTTTTATCAGCGCAGCGTTTGCGGTAGATACTTTTATAGATGTCAGGGGGGTAAAAGAACCGGCCACGGCCACACATCATGTCTGTTATGTTGCCGTACTTAACCGGCATTTTGCCATTACCAGCAGGTATACAATCCTCCGGGGCGAAAATGTTGCTCCTGCTTTTCTGTTTGGCGGTCTGCTACAGGAGGATAGGCTGCTGGTACCCAATATCGAACTGGAACATATAGACACGCCTGGCTTCGGTATGCTATGCAGCGTCGCCCTGGAGCAGGATCGTGGTCGGATCAGCAGCATACCCGTGCCCTTCGACTACAGGACGCGCCTGCAACGTAAGAACCATATATTTGACCAAGTGAGCTTTGCTGATGTCGACGGTAACAGCTACTATGTTTCTGATGGTTGCCGGATATTGCATTGCAGGGATAGTGTTTTTCGCAGTATATATGCTATGGACACCAATGAGCATGTGTATAACCTGTATTACAATCATACCCGAAATTTACTGTATATCAATACCCGCTTTGGCGAACAAGCTCTGGGGAGTAAAGTTTTTACCCTGGATACTGCAGGCAAAAGCCTGAGTCTTATCGATTCTTCTCATACGGAGCGGTCTGTAGATTTTATCAATGACTCCCTTATCCTGTCTATCCATAAAACCCCGGATGAAGAACATTATGCATTTTCGCTATACAATTACTAAAAGCAGGAGCATGCTGCTGTTCTGTCTACTTGTTTACTCGGGGGTCGTTATACAGGCGTACAGACCACAGAAACACACGGAATACGACACTTTCCGGTCATTGATTCCACGCGATGCCCCACTCGATAAAAATAAGCATATTGCCCTGCTGCTTTATAATCCGCAAGGCTGTATGCCGTGCAATTATATCCTGACCAACCTGTTCGCCAATCCTGCCTATGCCGCTTTGTTTGGGGATAATTCCTTTGTTGTATTCCCTTCAGTCCGCCCATCGGAATTACAGGATTATGACCGCTTGTTCAAAACTTATGGTAAGGTCAGCGTGCGCCTGATCAATGATCAGAAGCTTTATAACCTGCTGCTACAGAAGGACCGGGAAATCCTGAAGGGCAAGCCCAAATGGTTTGGCCTGAACACCAGGTCCAGGGAGTGTTTTTGCTTTAATCTCAGAGAAGTATATATTGCGGATAGTATAGCGTGCTATTTCAACAATTGATATCAGGAAATCTCCATCAGTATGCAAGCGGTTTTACGAAGTCGACACCGTAAAGCAAGCACAGCAATCATGAGAACAGGTTCAAAGCAATTGTTCTCAAAACGTAAAAACCGAAACGCATGCAAAAAATGAGTTTGATACTATCGGCAACGCTGTTGCAGCTGTTATCTGCATGCTCTTCGTGCACAAAAGAAGAAATGAAACAAACAAAAAAACGGAAGTAAGGAATGCGGCAACAAATAGGTGTTGCTGCTTTAACCTTAAAGAAGGCATGTATTTGCCTGATAGTATCTGCACTTATTGCAAATAGTCTCCTATTTCTGTATCAGGAAGCAGGAACGGTGCAGTTTGCCCTGGAAATCGAAGGGTGTTGTGGCGGCCGAAATATCTTTGACCACTGAAGCCGGTAAGGCATCCCGCTCCAACGAAAAGCCGCGGTAATTGTTGCTGAAATAGATTTTTCCGTCTTCTGTACAGGCCCGCAGCAGTTTTTTCAACAGGGCCACATGGTCGCGTTGTACATCAAATGAGGTATCCATGCGTTTGCTGTTCGAGAAAGTAGGTGGGTCGCAGACAATAATGTCAAAAGTATCTTTAGGCAGCTCTTCGATCACTTGCATCACATCGCCGTGTACAAATTCGTGCTTTTCGGCATCATACAGCTTGTTGAACTGCATATTGCGCTTGGCCCAGTTGATATAAGTTTTGGAGAGGTCTACAGAGGTAACGCTGCGGGCACGGCCTTTGGCAGCATACACGCTGAAGGATCCGGTGTAGCAAAACAGGTTCAGCACACGCTTGCCTTCTGCTTCTTCCCGTACCATACCTCTTGTGGTCCGGTGATCCAGGAACAGGCCGGTATCCAGGTAGTCGGTCAGGTTGATGATAAAACTGAGTCCGGCCTCGGGCACAATCCTTTCCTGTTTAACGGTATCAAACTTCTGGTACTGACCTTCCTTACCTTCTTTACGCTGGCGTACTTTCATAAAGATCAGCTCCGGGCTGATCTCCGTAACGCGCGCGATAATGTCTTTGCAAGCCTGCAGCCAGGTTTCGTGTTCCTCTTCTTCCATGCCATGCCTGCGTTTGTATTCTGCAGCATGAATGGCACCGTCATAGTTTTCGATCACAAAGGGAAACTCCGGCATGTCGTGGTCATAAAAGCGAAAACAAGCAATATCCTGTTTGCGTGCAGGCTTGGCAAAATGTTTGTACACTTTGCGCAACCGGTTTTCAAACATCAACAGCTTGTTTTCACTCACGATACTTCAGTAAGATTTTAATACCCCATTAAGTTAAACATTAAAACGGAAATGCAGCACATCACCGTCGGCTACTACGTATTCTTTGCCCTCAATGCGCAGGCGCCCGTTTTCGCGGCAGGCAGCCTCGCTCTTGTATTGCACATAATCAGCATAGCTGATCGTTTCCGCTTTGATAAAGCCCTTTTCAAAATCGGTATGGATCACCGAAGCAGCCTGTGGTGCTTTCCAGCCTTTATGAATGGTCCATGCACGTACTTCCTGCACACCGGCGGTAAAGTAGGTGATCAGGTCCAGCAACTGGTAGGCGCTGCGGATCAGGCGGTTCAGTCCCGGTTCAGTCAGTCCGTATTCTTCCAGGAAAACGGCTTTGTCTTCGTCGCTGTCCATTTCGGAGATCTGTGCCTCTATCGAATTGTTCATTACGATCACCTGTGAGCTTTCTGCTTTGGCAGCGGCAATCAGTGCTTCTGAATATTGATTGCCGGTATGGATAGCGGATTCGTCCACATTCGCTACATACAGAACAGGTTTCTGAGTGAGCAAAAAGATATCAGCAATAGCTTCCAATTCCTCTCCTTCCAGTTCCATTCCGCGTACGTTCTTTCCTTGTTCCAGGTAGGCTTTTACCCGGGTCAGTACTTCCAGAGCAGGTTTGGCTTTGGGGTCGGCTTTCACCATTTTCTCCATACGCTGCATCTTTTTCTCTACACTTTCCAGGTCCTTCAATTGCAGTTCGGTATCAATGATTTCTTTATCGCCAACAGGGTTGATGGCCCCTTCTTCGCGCAGGATATTTTCATCTTCAAAGCAGCGGATCACGTGCACGATGGCGTCCACTTCCCGGATATTGGCCAGGAATTTGTTGCCCAGGCCTTCACCTTTGCTGGCACCTTTTACCAGGCCGGCAATATCTACAAACTCGATAGTTGTCGGTACAACGCGCTGAGGTTGTACGAGTTCTTCCAGTTTTTTCAGGCGCTCGTCCGGTACATCCACGAGCCCGACGTTGGGCTCAATCGTACAGAAGCGGTAATTGGAGGCCTGCGCTTTGGCGCTGTTGCTTACTGCGTTAAACAAAGTCGATTTGCCTACGTTGGGCAAACCAACGATTCCTACTTGTAAAGCCATGGTATACTCTTAAAATTTTTGCAAAATACGTTCATTTGCCGCGAATAGAAAAACCACAGGCTCAGGCGGCCTCTGGTTACTCAAATAATATTAGCTTTGAAGCCATATTCTCTGACCCATAATGCAATTAAAGGCTTTCTTTTCTGCCCTGATCAACAGGCGTTTCCAGGCCCTGGCCGGAATTGCGGTTCTTTTCGGTATCCTGATGCGTATCGTGCTCTTCTGCCAGAACCGTAACCTGATCATCGATGAGGCCAATGTGGTCCGCAACATCTATGAACGGGGCTTCCTGGGTTTGCTGAAGCCCCTGAGCTATGAGCAATATGCTCCCCCCCTGTATCTGTGGGCGCTGGAGCTGTCTAGTTTCTTTTTCGGGTATTCGGAGATGGCTATGCGGCTCGTGGCTTTGCTGACGGGCATCGCATCGCTGTTTGTTTTCTGGTGGCTGCTGCGCAAGGTGATGCACGACCGTGCCGTGTGGCTGCCCCTGGGCCTGCTGTGCTTTGCGCCGATACTGATCAAGTACTCGGCTGAGGTAAAACAGTACGGGCCGGATGTATTTGTTGCTATCGGCCTGGTCTGCCTGGCGCTCACACACGATCTCTTTACCATGCCGGTACGGAAGTTTGTACTGGCGTGGATGTTGTACGGCAGTATCGCTGTATGGGCATCT
>DATJDO010000332.1:0-5732 GCA_035497375.1 Chitinophagaceae bacterium
GTGCAAACAGATTGAGAGGTCTTTGAAAGGTCGCTTATCTTAAAATTACCTTCCTGCTTTGATAGGAAAATAAAACGACTATTTTTGTGTCTGTGTTCTATTCAGAAAGATAGTAACAACAATAAAGCATTATGAAGAAAATATTATACGCCGTTTTTACTGTATTACTACTTCAGACTGTTGCTTTTGCACAGGATGAAAGCCAGGTAGACCTCAGGGATAAGTCTATGCGTTTTTTTGTGCACAGTATGCATTTGTTTGATGCGAAGCAGGATAATATTATTCCCGCCTTCCGCAAAAGCAAAAACAAACAAATTGTCTATTGGTACAACAACCAGGACCTTGACCTGGCCACGCAGTTGTTTGAGATGCAGAAACTGAACCCTGTATGGCGGAATGCTGAAAATTCACTACTGTTTGTCAATAAAAAACTGGAGGCCGGCTACCCCATCTCTATGCTGGCAGACAGCACACAGAAAGATAAGGTAACGCCGGAAAACATCACCGTATCCGTATTTAATACAATGTACGACAGTGAATATGCTTATGTGGTGCTTTGGTTCAAATCTGCCGGCCCGATGGAAGCCTTTTATACAGGAGAGCTGGTGTGCAAATATGACAAAAAAGGCAACCTGGTCAAGTACAGTTATCTTGAAAAATAGGTGTAGTATTTCATACAAAATAAAAAGGACAACCAAATGGTTGTCCTTTTTTATAGCAAACGAGTTTTTATTTATTGAAACGGCTACTCACCACCAGCTCTTTGCTGCCTGGCGTGTATTTGTAAAAACCTTCGCCGGATTTTACACCCAGGTAACCTGCCTGCACCATATTCGCCAACAATGTAGCGGGAGCATACTTCTGGTTACCAAAGCCCATGTGCAGCACATTCATAATGCTGAAACAAGTGTCCAGCCCGATAAAGTCGGCCAGTTGCAGCGGCCCCATAGGGTGTGCCATGCCGAGCTTCATGATGGTATCGATGGATTCGATATCGGCAACTCCTTCCTGCAGGGAAAGAATAGCTTCGTTGATCAGCGGCATCAGGATACGGTTGGAAATAAAGCCGGGGAAATCATTGACGACACAAGGCACTTTGCCGATAAATGTAGTCAGTTCGGAAATCGTATCGGTCACTTCTTTATCAGTAGCATAGCCGTTGATGATCTCTACCAGTCTCATCACCGGTACAGGATTCATAAAGTGCATGCCGATTACTTTACCCGGGCGCTTGGTATGTGACGCGATGCGGGTCAGAGAAATAGAAGAAGTATTGGAAGCGAGGATCGCTTTCTCGGGAGACAGCTCATCCAGTTGCTGGAAGATCTTCACCTTCAGGTCTATATTTTCTGTAGCGGCTTCCACTACGAGGTCTGCATCTTTAACCGCTGCACTCATATCAGTGTAGGTACTGATATTGGCCAGGGCAGCAGTTTTTGCCTCTTCGGTCATGGTGCCTTTGGCAATCTGACGATCCATGTTTTTACCGATGGTGACCAGGGCTTTGTCCATAGCAGCCTGGTTGATGTCCATCATATTCACTTTGAAACCCGCCTGGGCAAATACGTGACAAATTCCATTGCCCATAGTGCCGGAGCCAACCACGGTAATGTTTTTGATGTTTTGAACCATTATTCTTTTTTGTTTTATGAAATAGTTAAGTTTCTGAGTGGCGCAAATGTAGGCTGTGCCGCCCAAGAAATAAAAAAAGCGACAGAAAATTTTCCTGTCGCTTTTTCAAAATTGTACACTAAAAAGGATTATCCTTCTGTTTGTTCCGTTGCCGGATTCTCTTCAGCAGGAGCTTCTTCAGTTACAGGCTCAGCAGCCGCAGTCGCTGAGGCAACTTTTGCTGCATTTTTCTCTTCTACCCTGCGTACAGACTCAGAAGAAATAGCATGACGCTTTTCAGCTTTGTGCTTGCGGTGTGCTTCCTGACGGTTTGCTACCACAGCTTCGTGCTCGGCATTCCATTTCTCAAATTTTTCCTGTACGGCACTTTCTTCAAACAGGCCCATAGCTGCACCACGCTTCAGGTGACGCAAGTATAAAACACCTTTGTAAGACAAGATGTTACGGCAGGTATGAGTTGGCTCTGCTCCATTCTCTAACCAATATAAAGAACGTTCGCGATCAAGAAATACAGTTGCAGGAACAGTAAGGGGATTGTACGTACCCAGTTTTTCGATGAATTTACCATCACGGGGTGAAGTACTCGTAGCAGCTACGATAAAATAAAATGGCCTTTTTTTAGACCCATGGCGCTGAAGGCGGATTTTAACTGACATAATAGAAATTATTTAGTTAGTGTGAAAAAAGATTTAAGGACCGCAAAGGTAAGCATATTCCACAAACCACTCAAAATTATTTATTTAAAAGACTAACTTGCCCTCCAATTAACAGAAAGTATGAACATTGCTATCATTAACGGACCGAATTTAAACCTTTTAGGCACACGGGAAACGGGAATCTACGGAACAATGAGTTTCGAAACCTTCCTTTCCGGCATACAAAGGCAATATACGGATCATCAGATCAGCTATTTTCAAAGCAATATTGAAGGCGAACTCATTGACCGCCTGCAGCAATGCAGCCAGGATGGTACAGATGCGGTTTTGCTGAATGCCGGAGCCTACACACATACCAGTATCGCCCTGGCGGATGCCATAGCGGCAATACCATTACCGGTACTGGAAATCCACATTTCAAATGTGCTGGCCCGTGAAGATTTCCGCAAAACATCTTTTATTGCTGCAAAATGCATTGGTAGCATTTCCGGGCTGGGCCTGAAGGGCTACGAACTGGGCATACAGTATTTTATCCAAACCCATGGCGTAAATGGCTAAGAAAGACGTTTTATTCCTGCTGCCTTATCCACTGCATAAAGCACCCTCTCAGCGATTCAGGGTCGAAAACCTCCTGTTCCTGTTGGAGGAAGCCGGTCTTCGATATGACCTGGCCCCCTTCCTGGCAGAGCACACCTGGACGGTACTCTACCGGCAGGGAAATGTGCTGCAAAAAGCCGCAGGTATTGCCGGCAGCTTTTTAAAAAGATGGGGAACGGTATTGTTTAAGGCCCCTCAATACCGTTATATCTTCATCCACCGGGAAGCAGCGCCGCTAGGCCCCCCATTAGTGGAATGGTTCCTGAAGGTTTCAGGAAAAAAAATCATTTACGACTTCGACGATGCGATATGGATACCCAATACCTCGGCAGAAAACCGCATTGCCTCACTGGTCAAATCATTTTGGAAAGTCCGGTATATCTGCAAATGGTCTTATAAAGTTGCCGGAGGCAACGATTTTCTCTGTTCCTTCGCCCGCAGCTCAGGTGCCAGAGCTGTATCCAGGATACCAACTGTGGTCAATACCGATACACGATACAACCGCCTGAAGCAACACAAAGACGAAAGCCTGGTCATCGGATGGACCGGCAGCCACTCCACGCTTAAGTTCATCGATGAGCTGGTACCGGTATTGCAGGACTTGCAGCGGGAATATGACTTCACCTTCCTGGTGATCGCCGATAAAAAGCCGGAACTGAACCTCGAACGCTGGATCTTCTGTCCCTGGAATGAACAAACAGAAATTGAAGATCTGTTGAAAATAGACATCGGAGTCATGCCTTTGAAAGACGATGCCTGGAGCGAAGGCAAATGCGGGTTTAAACTGATCCAATACCTGGCCCTGGGCATACCGGTGGTCGCTAATGCTACCGGTGTAAACAAATTTATTGTCGAAGAAGGGCAAAACGGTTTCCTGGCCGACAATGCAGCAAGCTGGAAAGCAGGTCTGGAAAAACTATTGAACGACAAGGAAAAAAGGAGAAGCTTCGGAGCCACCGGGCGGAACAAGATTGTGGCAGAATACAGCATTGCTGCGCAAAAACAAAACTTTCTCCGCCTGTTCAGCTGATCATTTACTGATTCTCATTTTGTACATCCGGAAGAAGAACTTGGATAAGGGCACAGGCATATTACTCAGGAACTTTACTACACCGGAGGCAAACGGGCGGTATTCCTTTACGACCATCAGGCGCTCCCGGCAGGCTATTCTCTTTCCCGAAACAAGGTAGTAGATCGCCGCACCCAGGTATTTTTTATTCAGATAAGGAGGGTGCACACTATCCAGTTTGTGCTGCTTCACAAAGTCTATAGACAAGTCCTGCTGCATGGCAAACTTCAGTGAGTTCTTGATAAAATTCTTGTAAGAGGTAAGGCGAAAAGGTGCGTCTGCATTCACCTTTACAATATGGAAATTGAACGTGGGGATATGAAACTGTGAACTGATCAATAACCAGGTCAGGTGTTCGCAACCCACACCTACAATCTCCGGGTAGTCCAGGTAGCGCAGGTTATTTTCTATAAACACCTGGCGGCGGATCACAGGGGTGAAATCACCTTTCAGGGTATCATCCATAATCTCTTTCGCGCCGATCAGGCGGTAATTTTCCGGAATAGCTCCGTTGGAAGTAGCAAAGAAAAAGACAGGATACTGGTCTTTATTTTCGACCGATTCGATAGAATTGAAAGCGTCCGCTATCGTATTCTGAAGAAACTCATCATCATCATCCAACATGATGATCCAGTCTCCTTTGGCGATGGCAATACCTTCGTTGCGCGCCTCCTGCGGACCGCTGTTCCTGATCAGTC
The DNA here is from genome assembly GCA_035497375.1 of Chitinophagaceae bacterium. GTDB lineage: Bacteria > Bacteroidota > Bacteroidia > Chitinophagales > Chitinophagaceae > Rurimicrobium. The sequence continues at coordinate 4,653 of DATJDO010000332.1, forward strand.
TTTTGTAGACAATATTATCCCACTTGAATTCCGAAAGGTTTACTTTTTCAAGAGAACAGTCGTCAATAACCACTATCTCCAGTCCGATATCCGGTTTCTTTTGCCGCAACACTGACCTGATTGCCCTGTTGAGCAGTGTAGGTCTGTTGTACGTAGGGATAACTACCGAAATGTTGATCATTAATTAAACAATATATAGCCTTGATGTTCTAGAACTTGTTTCAGTTTTTCGGACTGCAAAAGAAAACTATTTTCCTGAATGAAACTAAAAATAGATGACCGGAAATCGATTTGCCATTGACTATCAGCATTTATTAATAATGACCTGATGTAAGATTCCATATCCGCTACAGAAGGAAACAAAGCACCGACTGCATATTGCTTTGCCACCGACGCAAAATAGTCGTTTTGCAAAGCCAGGAAAGGGATACCCAGGTTAATGCATTCATGCACTACCCCACTGGCGGTAAGACCGTATGCGTCATTGCTGTAAAAAAACAAGGCCAGGTCATATTGCCTGATTTCCTGTTCATACACTTTTTGCGGGATAAACTCAGATGGTTTATAATTACTTACAAAAGCAGACCGGTACCCGTTTAATGCTGCCGACAGTTTGCCAATAGTCGTAAAACTCAGCTTACCCTCCCTGATCTCGGTGCCGAATCTCTCCGCCATTCCGAAAAAAAGCTGGGTGTTTTTTTCTTTTTTCAGCGTTCCGAAGGTGCAGATACGAACCTCACGGCTACCACCCTTCGTGGCTTGTGCAGGAGCAGCATACAGGTAAGGATGGGGCATCACAGAGACCTTGTCTGCCGTGACATACTGCAGCAGTTTCGTTCGCACAGATTCACCCAGTACAAAGTAAGATGTTTGCGCACCGGCACCTGAAAATGCTTTTTTAAGCACCGTGTGCAGGAATGTATCTGCCAGGCTCTTTTGCTGCGGCTTCAGGTACTCCAGCTCACCGTGCAGCACAATAAGCTGGTTTTGCCTGCGCAACCAGAGCTTGCTCAGCCACTGCAGCAGAAGATGGCCTGTAGGAAACAGGCAAAGCCATACCAGTAATTCCGGTTTGGTTTT
>DATJDO010000333.1:0-3017 GCA_035497375.1 Chitinophagaceae bacterium
CCCGCTGGATGAGCAGCGCTGAAGATGTGAAGGAAATATTTTCTGCAACGGCAGCAAAGCGTGGTACGGACGATGTATTTGAAATACCCTCCACTTTATCTACAGATGCCCGCAACAGGGGCTTCCTGGGGGATATAGCCCTGAAAGCGCTGAAGATTTTCAACAAAAAGGAAAGGGATACTGCTGTGAAAGACCGTGTGCGCCAATATGCGGAGAAGCTGCAAAAAGAACAGTTGGGTAAGCTGAGCGGCCTATACCGGCTGGATGCAGGATTTCGGCTGCAGACCTACTCGGTGCAGCCCAGTAGCCAGGCTTTCCTGCTTTTCCTTCATGGTACAGCCTCTTCTACGCAAAGCTCTTTCGGTGGCCTCACCGGTACCGATGCCTGGGATTTTATCTGTAAAAATTACAATGGAAATGTGCTGGCCTACCAGCACGAAACCCTGACTAAAAGTCCCTTGCAGAATGTGCAGGAACTGGTACAGCAATTGCCCGACAACTGTGAGTTGCACCTGGTCAGTCATTCCAGGGGTGGTTTGGTAGGGGATGTGTTGTCTCGTTTTTGTGTATCGGACGACAACAACAGGGGTTTTTCTGCAACAGAAAAAGAGCTGTTGCGCAAGCACAACCGCAACGAAGACCTGGATTGCATTGCTGCAATCACGAACCTGATGTTGCAAAAGAATATCAAAGTGACGAAGTTTGTCAGGGTAGCCTGCCCCGCCAGTGGTACGACCATCGCTTCCCAACGCCTCGATTTCTTCTTCAATATAGTGATGAACCTCGTCGGCCTGGCTTTCGGTTCGGTGGCCAACCCCATATATACTGCTTTCAAAGACCTGCTGGCCGCGGTAGTGGATTGCAAAGACGATCTTACTGTATTGCCCGGCCTTGAAGCCATGAATCCGGATTCACCATTTATCAAAGTATTGAACAATCCGGCGCCAGCAGTGACTGTGGATGGTTTGCTGATGGTGATCTCCGGCAATAGCCGCATCAACCTCAGTTTTAAATCCCTGGTCATCATTGCGACCAAATTGTTTTTCAGTTCCGGTAACGATCTGGTAGTGAATACGGCATCTATGTACCAGGGTGCCCGGAGGGCGAAGCCGGTACAGTATTTCCTGGATGAAGAAGGAGTGGTGGACCATTTCCGTTATTTCTCTAACAAAAGGACTAATGATGCATTGTTGCTGGCACTGAAGGCTCCGGACGATAAGCTGCTTCCGGGCTTTTCTTTCCTGCAGCAAGCAGAGCAGGAAGCGCAGCGGAATGCTTTGCTGAATCTTGAAGGCGGACAGGTGTTTAAGAATACGGTTACAGGAAAGCGTCCGATAGTTGTGCTGCTGCCCGGTATTATGGGCTCTAACCTGAGCCACGACGGGCAGTTGATCTGGATCAATTATTTCCGTTTTATATCGGGCCGGCTCAGCGATCTGCATTTTGATGAAGAGAACAATAAAAAGGTCACGGCACCATCATTGATCAAAACCTCTTACCGCGATCTTGCGGAACACCTGAGCGGAACTTACGATGTTGTCACTTTTCCCTTCGACTGGCGGCGCCAGCTCAATGAGTGTGCTGCTTTACTGAATGATAAGATTACCGAACTGATGGGTTACGGGCAGCCGATCAAACTGGTCGGGCACTCTATGGGTGGCGTATTGGTCAGAGATTTTATTGTGAACCACCATGATACCTGGCAGAAGCTGAACAGTAGTGCCGGTTTTCGCCTGCTGTTTCTCGGGTCGCCCCTGGGTGGCTCCTTCCGTATCCCTTATGTACTATACGGCTTTGATGATATTATCAGCAAAATTGCGAAGATCGACCTGCACCATACAAAGAAAGAATTGCTGGAAATTTTCTGTAACCTTCCCGGGCTGCTCAGTTTGTTGCCCTTGACTACGGATAAAGACAATGACTTTGCAAAACCGGAAACCTGGGAAGCCATGAGCCGCAATATGCCCGAGCAGGGATGGCCGGTACCGGCACCGGAAACCCTTGCTGAATTTGGTCGTTACCGCGACCAGGTCATCGCCAGGTCAAACGATATAGACTGGAGTAATGCCGTTTATATTGCCGGCAGGGATTTGTCTACCCCTGCCTCCTATACCTTGAAAAGCGGTAAGCTGGAGTTTATCCATACGGCAGCGGGCGATCAGAGTGTTACCTGGGATTCAGGTATCCCCAGGAAAATGATAGAGCAAAACACGGTTTATTATGCTAATGTTACGCATGGAGGCCTGTCTTGCTCCGCGTCCTTGTTCAGCCCGATCATGGAAATTTTGTCCAAAGGACACACGAATATGCTGGTCCGCTCGAGACCGCAATTACGCTCGGCAGATCTTGAATTTACCCTGCCTCCAAAGGAAAATTTTGATATCTCACCACAAGGCCTGGAGCGTACTTTACTCGGCCTGGGTAAAGCCGATACCGCAGCGCCGGTAGCGGTACCGCTGAAAGTGTCGGTGAGTAACGGTGATCTGCGTTTTGCTTGTTTCCCTATACTGGTGGGGCATTTCAAAAAAGATGCCATACTGAATGCCGAAAAAGCGATTGACAGCAACCTCAAAGGGTCTTTATCAGAACTGCATCGCCTGGATCTGTATCCAGGGGAGATCGGCACCAGCGAAATGGTCCTGCTGCAAAAGGGGCATTTTAAGGGAACTGTGATCGTAGGTCTGGGCGAGCAGGGCGCACTAACGGCTTTTCAACTGGCACAAACAACAGAGCAGGCTATAGCCAAATACCTGGTCGCTGTCAATAATCCTGTCAACAGTACTTATGCCGCTACCGGAGATATTGGTATCTCTACACTACTGATCGGTTGTGGCTACGGTGGACTCAGCATCGAAAATGCAACGCGGGCTTTGCTGCAGGGGATACAGAATGCCAATAATAAAATGAAACTGCTGCGTCCTCAAGACGCGCGGCTTGTAGCCCACGCAGAGTTTGTAGAGGTGTATGAAGATAAAGCCCTGAGCTGCCTGTACACGCTGAATAAGATTGCCGGGGAA
>DATJDO010000334.1:0-3600 GCA_035497375.1 Chitinophagaceae bacterium
GCCGCACGGATAAAGGAGGGGCGGTTGCCCTTTTTGCAGGAAGCGATCAGGGTAAACTGGCTGATCAGCAGCATGCTCCCCTGTATATCGTCGAGCGAACGGTTCATCATACCCTGCTCATCTGCAAAAATGCGCAGGCCCAACACTTTCTGCGCCAGCCACTGCGCATCTGCTTCTGTATCTTCTGTATCAATACCCAGCAGTACCAGCATACCCGGTCCTATACGGGCATGCACGGCAGCGTTGATGACCACACTGGCCTCACTCACGCGTTGAATCACCACCTTCATTCGATGCTTAGTTTTTCTTCCGGCCGAAATTAGGCAATTATATTATCTGGCCGCTCCCTGGTGCAGCACATCATACAGCAGGATACCCGCCGAGGCAATACAAATGATGCCCACTATATTTTTCAGGTGCTTCTTTTGCACATTCAGCACCCTGATGATCCGGTTGCCATAGCGGGTATAGCACAATAGTACAAGTAAGGAGCCAAGGGCATTAGACAGGGAAAACAGCAGCAGGCAAAGACTGTCCGTATGCAGGTACTCTTTTTTAATCAGCAGGATACCCCAGAAAAACCAAAAGGGAACCTGTTGCGGATGTACGAAAACAGACCAGTAGCCGCGTCTGATAATATTATCCTGTAATTGCATGCTGTTCTTTGTTTTCTCAAAGAGGGTCCAGCAGCCAATGATCAGCAGGAAGCCAATGGAGATGTACTGTGCTGCCAGGATGATCTGCGGGTACGCCATCAGGCACTGCAGGCAATACAAGGAAAAAAAGCAATACGCACATTCCAATAACAAAGCCAGGGCAATAAAAACCCACAGTTGTACTTTACTGCCCCGCTCCTGCAGTTCAATAACGGCCAGGTTGATGTTGTTGATCATCGCGTAGCCCAGAAAGCCGATCAGGATGCCGATTACAAGAATGGTCATAGTTGCCAAAAATATTCTTTCCTGGTTACCGGAGTGTATGGATTATGTGAAATTACTGTAGCAGCAAAAAATAAGCCTCCGGAGGGAGGCTTTAGTCATTACTTTTCTTCGTCAGTTGGCTGATACAGATTTTTGAAATACGCTACGGTACGCTGCAGTCCGTCTGTAAAACGGTATTGCGGATCATAGCCCAACAGGTTTTTCGCCCTGGAAATATCGGCCAGCGAATTGCGGATATCTCCTTCACGTTCCTGCCGGTAAGTAGCTTCATGCGGTATACCCAGCAATTCGCGGATCGCCTGGTATAGGTAATTGACTGAAAACTTTTCACCCACGGCAATATTGTATACTTTGCCGAATGCTTCAGCGTTTTCGCAGAGCATGCCCCGTACATTGGCCTGCACGGCATTGTCCACATACGTGAAGTCGCGCGTCTGCTCGCCATCGCCATTGATGTAGACAACCGTATTGTTGAGTATGCCACTTACAAACAATGGCATTACTGCTGCATAGGGTCCATTAGGGTCCTGGCGCTCACCAAACACATTGAAATAGCGAAAGCCGATCACCTTCATACCGTACAGCTTGGCAAACACATCAGCGTACAATTCGTTAGTCTTTTTGGTGACTGCATAAGGCGACAATGGATTGCCGACCCGCTCTTCCACCTTGGGCAGGTTAGGTTCATCGCCATACACAGCAGAAGAGGACGCATACACAAATGCTTCCACGCCCGTGTCTTTGGCAGCAGTGAGCATGTTCAGAAAGCCGCTAACATTTACCTGATTGCTGGCTACCGGATCTTTTACGGAACGCGGTACAGATCCTAACGCTGCCTGGTGGCTTACATAGTGCATGCCTTTGCAGGCAGCCATGCAAGTATCAAAATCACAGATATCGCCCTGTATAAATTCGTAATTATCGTATGCTGCAAACAAATCTACATTGGCTTGCAAGCCTGTAGCCAGGTTGTCCAGCACCCTGACTTTTTCTGCCCCGTTGCGGAGTAAATAAGCTACAAGATGGGAACCGATAAAACCAGCCCCGCCTGTGACGAGGAATGACTTATTGCTTAAATCTTTCGTATGGAATACAGACATGCTACTAAAGGCTCCAGTATTTTAATTGTCCGATCTTGTTGCGGAACACTCCTTTCAGATCGACGAGCAGACCACCGTGTTTACAAATGGATTGAAAGTAGGATTCATCAAGACCGGTATAGGCATCATGGTTTACGGCTACGATAACGGCATCATAATCTGAAGCCAGATTCTGCTCCAGCGAAAATCCGTATTCGTGCTGCAGTTCTGCACTGTCGGCATGGCTATCCGTCACATGCACCGTTACATTGTATCCCTGCAGTTCCTTCACCACATCGGCCACTTTGGAATTGCGGATATCCGATACGTTTTCTTTAAACGTACAACCCATGATCAATACTTTAGATTGGCCGACATTCATACCCGATTTAATGATCGACTGCACCGTCTTTTTGGCCACATACGCCGCCATTTCGTCATTGATCGTCCGACCGGAAAGAATCACACGGGAATTGTAACCCAGCTGTGCGGATTTATAGGTAAGGTAGTAAGGGTCTACACCGATACAGTGACCTCCTACCAGCCCCGGGAAGAACTTCAGGAAATTCCATTTTGTACCAGCAGCTTCCAATACTTCAAACGTATTGATCTGCATCTTTTCAAAGATGATCGACAATTCATTCATCAGGGCGATGTTCAGATCGCGTTGTGTATTCTCAATGATCTTGGCAGCCTCGGCTACCTTTACCGAAGAAGCCCGGTGCACACCTGCAGCAACCACCAGTTCATACACTTTTGCAATGACATCCAGCGCTTCAGCATCCGAACCAGAAACCACCTTCACTACGTTTTCGAGTGTATGTACCTTATCTCCTGGATTGATCCGCTCCGGAGAGTACCCATATTTAAAATCTGTACCGGCTTTCAGCCCTGATATTTTTTCGATCACCGGAAGGCAATCTTCTTCAGTACAACCGGGATATACTGTCGATTCAAACACTACATAATCTCCTTTTTTAATCACACGACCCAAGGTCTCTGACGCTTTCAGCACCGGGGTCAGGTCAGGCACATTATGCACATCTACCGGTGTCGGTACTGCTACAATATAAAAGGAGGCTTGTTTGAGTATCGCAATATCATTCGTAAACTCAATATCACAACCATTAAAAGCTTCAGCATCCAGCTCATTGCTGGGATCAACCGCATTCTTCATCATCTCAATGCGGTGCTCGTTGATATCGAAGCCGATTACTTTTACTTTCCTGGCAAAGGCCAGGGCTATAGGCAAACCAACATAACCAAGGCCGATTAAAGCTACTTTAGACTCTTTATTTACTATTTTCTGATACATTACCTGTAAAATCTTTGAAATATATCCCTGTGGGTTACGCCAAAACGGAAAGACCAGCTTCCTTAACCCCCAAAGAATGCGCAAAAGTAAGTCTATATTTTACTAAATGCTAATCTTTCGGTGTAAAATAAAAACGGTTACAGAAAAGTATCTGCAACCGTTTTGAGTTCATTCGTTCATTTTCGTTTTACCGTATGAGCGTCACATCGCCCTTGAAGGTCTCTGTGGTACCATCAGGATAGCCTACACGGATGATGTAGTTGTA
>DATJDO010000335.1:0-2864 GCA_035497375.1 Chitinophagaceae bacterium
GGCCTGTACCGCCGCCTCTTTCCAGTACGGAATGGTATCCTGGACTTCTGATACGATCTTTTTGAAGTTTTTAATGGTGTATTGGGTGGCAATCGTCTTCAGGTCTGCAAGGTCTATACTGTTGCGTTTCCCATTCACAGACAAGGCGCGCGACCTGGTTTTGATATTCAGTTCCGGGTTCAGTGAATAGGTGAGGTCATAAGCAGGGGCAAGGTCCCATCCGTCCCGTTCTTCGTCGTACACAAAGCTCTGGTTTTTCAGGTGATCGTCGTGGTTGGCAAATATGAGGTTGAACACCATTCTGCGGAACAGCTCTTCTATATCTTTATGCGGGCATTTTAAGAACAGTAACAGGTCGAATAGATTTTCGTAGCGCGACACCTTAGGATCGGTATAGTCCAGTCCTGAAATACCGGTAGCGGTCAGTACATGTTTCTTTTTGCCCTGCTGCCGGTCAAAGCGTAGTGTCGCAAAATGCCGGCCACCGATCATTTTGCTGTCCATCATGCAGATACCCGCCTGTGTAGCGGCCAGGTAGTAGGTATATTCTATCAGCTCCCTGCTCCAGGCCGGAGTGTCTTCCAGGCCCAGCTTGACAAGATAGTGATGGTAAGCGTCGCTGGTCACCACATCACCCGGAATAATGATGCCCTTTTCTTTGTGCTCCGATACCAGGATCTTCGGACGCATACCGCCTGCAGAAGTGCCGATCTTAAAAATATTCAGCAGGGAAGCATGATCCAGCTGAACACCTTGCAGGTTGCTTTTCTGGTCCATTACCTGCTGCACGACTGCTGCTATGGCATCAATATCAATCGTATCGTCTGCAGATAAAGTCCTGGCAGGGTGGTATTCCAGGGCTCCCATACCCCGCTGGCCTACGTAAGCCAATTGCTCCAGTACGGATATCTCTGTAGCCTCACGCCGGGTATTGTCTATCCAGGTCCTGAAAATGATATTCCCGAACAAGTCGGGCAGGGAGTCGGCAATCATGGGGGCTAAACCACGGAAGGTATCGTTATTGTACTGATCAAAGACCTGGGTGGGCCTGATGCGCCGCAGCAGGAGCGGAAACATGCGGTTGTACCGGTCCTGTTGCAGGAAGGCCTCATTGTACTGGAAAAAGGAGGCGCCCCGGTTTTCGTCAAAACCCAGGCGGCCGATCTCAAGGCCAAAGCTGCAAACGGTGATCAGGTTATTTTTAGACATACCCTAATAAAGCGATTGACTGTTATTCCTGTTGTATTCCGATTCAATATAGCGGTCAAAACCCGGCAGTAAATCAAAATGCTGCAATGCTTTAAGCAAGGTGTCTATTGTAGGATTTTTACCGGCTTCCAGGTTCTGGATGGTCAGCCGGGATAGGCCCAGTTGTTCCGCCAATTGTTCCTGTGTCAGGTTCTCCCGGTCGCGCAATAGCCTGACCAGGGCACCTGTGCGGTTTTTCACCGTTTGTATGGTGGTATTGTCGAACATTAAATGTATATTATAATATGCAAATTAGTCTTTTTTGGTCAAAATGTATACTATAATATGCAAAAATTGACTTAATGTTATAAATGCACGAGTAGCGGCATGTTCCCGATCAGCTACAGTTAATGATGGTGGGGTGGGGGCAATTCTTTCTCAAAACACACACTGTTGTCTACCCCGGCATATTGCCCGTAATTCGGGGTTTGCCGGTACTGGTTTTTTTGATACAGGCGGATCGCTTCCGGCTGTTTCAGCCCGGTTTCGAGGATGCATTTTCCGTATCCCATTTCGGCTGCCCAGGTTTCGAGTTCCTGCAGCACGACAGAGGCAATACCCTGGCCCCGTTTTGCCGGCGGTACAAACATGCGCTTTACTTCCATCACGCCCGGCTCATACTCCTTGATGGCCCCGCAGCCCACCGCATGGCCGCCTTCATAAACGAGCACGACATGACGGATCTGCGCTATTTTATTGAATGCGGCATAGAAGGCATGCTCTTCGCCGTCGCGTATCGCCAGGTCTTTATCCAGTTCGGCAACCAATTGCTGAAAATCCGTGTCTGAGGAGTCTGTTCTTTTCAGGAAGTACATTTCGGGTGTTTTTATTGGAATGCTTTGGGTAGCTGCTGCTGCCCTGCAAGTTCCGCAATTTCTGTGATTCTTTTTTGCCTGGTTTCGTCGCGCTTGGCCAGCACCAGCCATACGAGTAGTCTTTTTTGAAGGGTGTGGCTCAGGCCCAGGAAATACACTTTGGCGCCTTTGTGCCTGCGGAATGCTGCCTCCAGGTCTTTAGGGATCAGCATCTCCTCCGCTTCGTCCAGAAGATTCCAGCTCCCGTTTTGCTGTGCGAGTGCTATACTGTTCAGACCGGCAGGAGCCATCAGGCCTTCCGCCATCAGGCGTGCTACTTTTTCCTTGTTGATCTTTGACCACATGCTGTTGGGCTTGCGCCTTGTGAACAATTGTATAAAGCTATCTTCGTCTACCGAGCGGCGCGTACTGTCGATCCAGCCGAAACACAGGGCTTCATCCACCGCATCGCTCCAGCGTATGGTCGGGACACCCGTCTTCATTTTATAGCAGAGTAGCCATACCGCTTGCTTTTTGTCGTGGTGCTGCTGCAGCCATTTTCGCCAGTCCTTTTGGCTGTCTGGCTGGAATTGTTCCGTATCCTTTTGTACTTGTCCCATACCCAATATTACGCAGCAAATTGCCTTAAATGATGATCAAAATGTTTCCATTGCATGATGGCGTATTCTTCGGCGGTTATTTTACCGTAAAAGGCCTGCGGATGTCTTGTACAAGCGGCCGGTCCGGCATGGTAAAAGGCGCGGATCAGTTCCTGTACTGTAGCTTTCACCTGCTCAAAGTCCGGCTGGCCTTCGATGATAT
>DATJDO010000336.1:0-2819 GCA_035497375.1 Chitinophagaceae bacterium
AACCGCAGTGACCGCGATGCAAAAGAAGGTGTGGTGATCGCTAAAGCAAATCCTGATGGCAACTACGGTATCATCCTGACCCTCAGTGCTGAAACAGATTTCGTTTCTAAAAACGAAGACTTCATGAACTTTGGCCTGGAAGTAGCAGAACTGGCTTTGCAAAACATGGCTACCGATATCGAAGCGATCAAAGCTCTGTCGATGCATGGTGCTACAGTAGGCGAAAGACTGCTGGAAATGGTAGCAAAAATCGGGGAGAAAATCGACATTACCCGTTACGAGCAGGTAAATGCAGATGCTGTTATCCCTTACATCCACGGTAACTACCGTATCGGTGTACTGGTAGGCCTGAACAAAGCTATCAACGAAAACGTGGTGACTGCAGGTAAAGACGTAGCCATGCAGATTGCTGCAATGAACCCGCTGGCCCTGAATGAAGAAAGTATCTCTGAAGAAATGATTGCCCGTGAGAAAGCTATCGCTATCGAACAAATCATGGCTGAAGGTAAACCTGCTGATATGGCTGAAAAGATCGCCGCGGGTAAGCTGAATAAATTTTTCAAAGACAATACCCTGGTACATCAGCAGTTTGTAAAAGACAACAGCAAAACTGTTGCTGAATACGTAAAATCTGTTGAAGCCGGATTGGAAGTAGTAAGCTTCCGTCGCGTAGCGATCGGAGGATAATACATTCCACTAATAATAAAGAAGGGCAATACTCTGTGAGTGTTGCCCTTCTTTGTTGTTGTATCACTTACGCTGTTATTTTGGCCCAGGAGTCAATGGCAGCAATACCGTGAAGGTAGCACCTGTCCCGGGCTCTCCTTCCGCGTATAACAAGCCCTCGTGGGTCTCCATTATTTTTTTGCAGATAGCCAGGCCTATACCCGTGCCGGAGTATTGCCCGGCACCATGAAGGCGCTGAAAGATATTCAATATCCTTTCAGCATAAATGTTTTCAAAACCTATACCATTGTCCACAACCTGTATTTTGTGATAAGGCTTGTTTTGTAATGCCGGATTTTCTTCCTGCCCGTTATTTATCTGCTCATACCGTATGTGGATCTCCGGCCCCAGGCCTGGTTTGGAAAATTTGAGCGCATTCTGCAGCAGGTTAATGAAGAGTTGTCTCATCTGGAAAGGGATTGCAGCTGTTTCCGGCAGCCGCTCTGCTTGCACTGTGGCATTTTTTGCTGCGATATCCTCCTGAAGCTCCAACTGCACTTCCGCAACTATGGCATTCAGATCGGTGAAAATAACGCTCTTGTCATTGCTCGCGATGAGGGAATAATCGAGGATGTCATTGAGCAGGTGCTGCATCCGCCCTGCTATAGAACGCATTTTGTTGACATCCCTGATGACAGTTTCCGGCAGCTGCAACTGTTCATTGTCTGCAATTTTGCTTCCGAACATCTGTATTTTACGCAGGGGCTCACGGAGATCGTGCGTACTGATCCAGTTCATATTTTGCAGTTCCTCATTGGCCACCCTTAGCCTGTCTGCAATTTTTCGCATTTTTTCTTCTTCCCGGCTGAGTTTGATAAAATGCAATTGTTTTTGCAAAGCCGAAGCGAACCGGAATGATCCGGCGACCTCCGCTTCATGCCATTCGCGGCTATTACTGCGCACGTTCTGTTTCCAGAGTTCAAAAGATTTTCTAGGGGAAAGCCCTTCAGTGATGTTGTTTTTGACAATGGCCTTGTCAGGATTTCCCGCCCAGTTGATCGTTGTGATCACTTCCGGGCGAAACCAGATGATGCACTCTCCTTCGCTCTTGCCCAGGCTGTAGTAAATAATGCCTGCCACTTTGTTGTGCTCCGGTAAGCTTTCAGGGTAAACAGAGGCCAGTTTGGAAGTGATCAGTTCGCCCGTCCGGGCATAGCCGGAAAGCCAACGGGCCAATGTCCTGATAAAGTCATCCTCAGGCACAGTACCGCAGGTATACAGTACATCGTCGGTCAGTATAGCGCAACCTTCCGCATAGATGAATTCATGGACTGCACTGCTCCGGCACAGGTGCTCCAGTATCTGCGGGTTGTCCAACTGCTTCAGGAGTTGCTCTAGTTGCTGCTCTACAACTTTATTGCGTTCCAATGTCTCCACTTGCTGGCGTACATCGATTTGCGAGGTCAGGAAGTGTCCCTGCAGCTTGGCGGCCAGCCGTGTATAATGAGGAATGTTTTTTACGGAGTAATGGTGGCAGGCAATCAGTCCCCAGAGTTTTTTATTGTGTACCAGGGAGATGTTCATCGTGCCTTGTACCCCCATGTTTTTCAGGTATTCGATGTGGATAGGGGACACACTTCGCAACACGCTCAGGCTAAGATCCAGGTTTTTGCGTTCTTCAAACTGCCCATCGTCTGCTGTAAGGATAGGAACCGGGGTATAATCTACGTCTACGATCACACGCAGCAGGTTGCGTAAGTACAAGTCCCGCGCCTGGGCCGGGATGTCTGTATGGGGGTAATTGAGACCGAGGAAAGGTTCCAGGCCTTCTGCTTTGCTTTCCGCAAATACTTCTCCGTTATAGTCCTTGTCGAAGCGGTAGATCATCACACGGTCGTAACCACTGATCTGCCGGGTTTCGTCGGCGACAGCCTGGCAAAGATGCTGCAGGTTGCTGGCCCCTTCGAGCATCGATACGAACTTCCGCGTCTGTGTGTACAGGTCCGGCAAGGCAAGGCTGCCGTCGGGAAAAGCTTCAAATTCTAAGATCAGTACAGGACCGCTTCGATGCACTGTCGTATTGTAGCGGGTTTCCGCAATTGTAAAAACAAAAGGCTGTGAATGCTGGTCCATCGTTGCCGCATAATGCCGGA
>DATJDO010000337.1:0-2881 GCA_035497375.1 Chitinophagaceae bacterium
CAGCGACTCGGACCTGGCGGCAAAAGATACGTTGGTGATCAGTGCCGCGTATGAAGCCGGGAGTGCAGAGGAACAGCAGTTGTTGAAAATGCTGTCTGCCTGCAAACTCAACCCGGATGCGTATGCTGTTATAAAATTAGCTCCCGGAGCGCATAGGGCCTGGTTTCGTATACGCCCTGTGGTGCAGGCTTCAACCGTGTTGTTGCTGGGTATTCATCCGGCCCGCCTGGGGATTAGCGCCCTCATGAGACCACATGATATCAATCTTTTCGACGGAGCCCGCTTTGTGCCTACCGCGTCATTGGCTGAGCTGCTCAACGATGCTGCTTTAAAGCAACATTTATGGACAAACGTCTTCAGGGTGATCTATACTCCTTAATTTTTTCTGGCTGCTTACGGATTGGGGAGAAAAAATTATTTTATAATAAACTTTTCATATCTTTACAAGACCCCTAGTCAGTTGCCCGATGAAAAAGCTCACGGCTTGTCTCTTCTTTTTTTTATGCACGTGGTTTGCTGCATCAGCCCAACATGCAGGCCTTTCCGAGCGTTTTGAAACGCTGCACCGGAACGAGCACTCGAAACAGCCTTCTTTCCTTTTGTTCCAATCTGAAAATCTGCCTGCTCCTGCCGATCCTGCAGCATGGATCAGGGATAATATTGCCTCCGCAGATGGCTTTTATCTGCAACAGCAGTATACATCTACCGATAAGGCCGGAAACGAACATAAGAAATTCAGGCAGTGGTATAAAGGTTTCCTGGTAGAAGGAGCGGTGGTCAACCTGCATTGTAAGTCAGGTGTGCCCCATGCCATGAATGGGGAGTTTTATCCTTTGCTGGCTATAGACCCGAAGATCAATATTAAAGAAAGCAAAGCCCTGGACATTGCGCTGGAGCAATTCCCAGGGGCCACATTTGCCTGGCAACAAGCTGCCTGGGAAAGGATGCTGTTCAAAACAAGCAAAGGAAAAGAGAAGACCTACTTCCCGGAAGCCCAAATCGTGATTTTGCCGCTGGCAGAAAAAGACACAGTTACTTTCCGCCTGGCCTACAAATTCAATGTGTATGCAGTCCGGCCTTTGGCACGCAAGCTTGTTTATATCGATGCCGAGGACGGTAAGGTGCTGGAAACACTGGACTTGCTGCAGGATATGGACACGAAAGGAAAAGCGCATACAAAATACAGCGGTGAGCAAAGCATTACCTGCGATGAAAGCGTTGTGTATACTTTGCAGGAATCCTGCAGGGGTAATGGTATTGCTACTTTTAATGCGGGTTTGCTCTTTGCCGGGGGAGACCCAGTACTGTTTGAAGATGACGATAATGTCTGGAACAATGTAAATGCAGCCCAGGATGAGATCGCAACAGACCTGCACTGGGGCATGGAAAAGACCTATGATTTCTATAAGGAGGTATTAGGTAGGAACAGCACGGACAATAAAGGGTACAACCTCATCGCTCTGGGCCATGTACAGCCTGTAGCGGGCGAAAAATTTGCCAATGCGATGTGGGATGGTCATTATGCATTTTTTGGAGACGGGGATGATACTTCGATGCATCCGTTTGCTTCTGTAGATATTGTCGGGCATGAGATTTCCCACGGACTGATACAGGAAACTGCCTGCCTGCAATACAAAAATGAATCCGGGGCTTTAAACGAATCGTTTGCCGATATCCTGGGTAAATGCGTGGAGCACTACACTTCCCCTGCGACCTTTAGCTGGGAGTTTGGGAAAAAGATTATGTGGGACCGGAAACCCGCCATGCGGAATATGAAAAGTCCTAATGCAGTGAACCAGCCTAAATTTTACAACGGTAAATACTTCCACACCGGCCCTTCTGATAATGGGGGCGTGCATTGCAATAGTGCTTTGCAGAATTACTGGTTTTCTCTTTTGTGCGACGGCGGTGCCGGATTCCGGGAGTCGGATGTTCAGCCCTTTGTTGTGAAGCCGATCGGCTGGGACAAAGCCATAAAGGTCGTCTACCTGAACCTGAGCAGTTACCTGACTCCCAGGAGTGAATATAAAGATGCGGCGCTGGGATCTGTACAGGCGGCAAAGGCCCTGTTCGGGGATACCTCCCCCGAAGCCTATACTGTGCAGATGGCCTGGTATGCGATCGGTGTTTTAGATAAACCAGAGAAAAAAGAGCCTACAGCGGTGAGCGGAATTGCCGCTGCGGAGCAGGAGCTATCAGTTTTCCCTAATCCCGCATCCTCCATGATCAGCATTGTTTCCGGCAGACCGCTGCAACAGGCACAGCTGAAGGTATTTAACCCCTCCGGACGCCTTATTGAGCACAAGGACAGGCTGGAAGGCGCCTTACATACAGTAGATATTGCGGCCTATGCTCCTGGCCTCTATTTTGTTGAAATTGCTGAGCCGGATCGTGTGAGCCGGACAAAGTTTGTCAAACTATAGCGCTTTTTTCTTTTGTTGGATAGCCAGCACACGAAAAAAAATCCAGGCTGCCGCTGCAATACCGACGGTATATGCGAAAGACGAAAGAAGGTCTCCCCGCAACATAAAGAAGGCCAATCCCAGGTAGGCCGGGTACACCATTTTCAGAAAATCATTATCAGGCTTCTGCCAGTAATACCGGTCGTAGCGGCTCCAGAGCCAGGCGCATAAAGCGGTGATACCCAAAGCGCCGATCATGTGAAAATCAAGGAATCCCTCAGCAAACAAAGGACTGCTGAAGTTAGCAAAATCAGAACCTGGTTTAGGCGGATTCACCAGCGATCCGCTACCCACACTTTTGCCTGGCCAGACCTTCCTGGGAATAAAAAATAACAAAGTTGTCAACAATTGCCTGCCCCAGAGGATGCCGTTGGTGTGTACATATTGCAGCGTATGCTGCAAAGACGCATAAGCGTCAA
>DATJDO010000338.1:0-2312 GCA_035497375.1 Chitinophagaceae bacterium
GCCCGCATTGGTCTTGAATCCCGGCACTACGGTGATGAATTCTTTCTGCTCTTTATTTTTCAGGTCTTTTACTTTGATCTCGCTTCCGTCCGTGCCCTCAGAGATACTGAGTATCAGGAAACGTTCGTCTTCCGTCAGGCCCGCACTCACGTAACGCAGCGGGTGCGCTTTATCCTCGTAGATCAGCTTGTCCTCGGTTTGCGGTGTGCCTACTTTGTGGTAATATACTTTCTGGAATTCTGTTTTAGCAGAATATTTTGTTGCTTCATTTTTGGGCCTGTCGTAGCCGCTGTAGTAAAAGCCTTCATCGCCCGCCCAGCTGATGCCGGTGAACTTCACATACTCCAGTTTTTCCTTCAATAAACTGCGCGTAGCAAAGTCGATGATATAAATCTCCTGCCAGTCTGATCCGGAAGCGGAAACCGCATAGCCGAAGTACTTTTGATTTTTGGAAAAGGCTGTTGCCTGAAGTGCTACAGTGCCGTCGGCAGACAATTTGTTTGGGTCGATCAGCACTTCGGGCGTGCCGTTCAGTCCTTTCTGTACATACAGTACCGATTGGTTTTGCAGGCCGTTGTTTTTATAACTCAGGAAATAGGCTCCTTCTTTTTGCGGCGCGGAATTTTTAGGATAATCCCAAAGTTCAGTCAGCCGCTCCCTGATCCTGTCGCGGAAGGGAATTGCGTTCAGGTAATTGGCCGTTACCGTATTCTGCTCGCGTACCCAGGCTTCGGTATTCTTCGCGGTATCGTCTTCCAGCCAGCGGTAAGGGTCTGTAATGGTATTGCCGAAGTACACATCGGTCTGTGCCTGCTTCTGTGTCAGCGGGTATTGGATTTTTTGTGCCATAAGGGGAACGGCCCAGCTGAATGCGATCAGGGCGGGCAATAATTTTTTAGCCATTGTTGTACAATTGTGCCGCTAAAGTAAAGAAAAGCAGGCAAGTGAGGGGCACGAAAAAAGGAGGATTGCTCCTCCTTCTGTTGTCATTGATATAAAGCTGCGATGACGTGCTTACCGACCGATCACCAGTTTCTGTGTCATTTTTGCTCCGTCGTTCGTGATTGTGAGCAGGTACATGCCGGTAGCATAGGATGCGGTATTGATCCGCAGGTCTTTTGCATCGGCCACATTGTGGTACAGTACTTTTCCTGTAAGGTCACTCAGGCTGATATGGCTGCCCGCTGCCAGGTTTTTTACCTGTACGGATTCGTTTGCCGGGTTAGGGTAGATGGCAACGCTACCTGTTTCAGCTACAGCACCGATGCTGGTCGGTACATTAAGGTTACAGGTACCCGATGTTCTGTTATAGCGCAGGATACCATTCCCGGATGCGATCCAGATATCATCATTATGCACGCTCATCTTGCCGCCATAGGCATAATATTTAAAGGAGCTGCACACATTTGTCCAGTTAAGACCGTGATCTGCGCTCATCATCACACCGTCGTTGCTGGTGGCATACAGCTTACCATCTACCTCTACCATATCCAGGCCCAGGCTCAGGTTGCCGGCTGTTTTCCAGGTAACACCGTTATCATAAGTGCGGTCAATAGCGGCACCGGCATTTTTGTCCGACAGGGCTACCAGGGTGTCGCCAAACTGTACGAAGCCCCGTCCGCTCAGTCCCAGGTAGTAAGGTTTGGTAGTCGTTGCTGTCCAGGTAGATCCGTTGTCGCTGCTGTAACTCACTGTACCGTAGATAGACGAATGCCATAGTTTGCCCGCGGTGGATTTGATTGCAGAAGTATGATCGTCAACACCGGCCAGGTTTTTCCAGGTAACACCATCATCGTCGCTGTAGCGGGAGAAGTTGGTGCCGCCCATAAAGGTCCTGCTGCCTACCGTCAATGACCTTGAAGGTACAGAGATCACCACCCCGGAGAAGGAAGGCATACCGGCGTTGGCTACAGTCCATGTTGCCCCGTTGTCGGTAGAGCGAAAGATCCTGCTGCCGTTAATCCCCCCGATAATCAGGGTGCTGTTTACCTTGCTGATGCAGCGTACCTCCACGTTGTCTTCACCCGCAGGCTTTACCAGGGAAAACGAAGAACCGTTGTCAACCGAGCGGTAGAGCTTTTGGTCCACAGAGGCCAGTACTACATTGTCGTCGGCATAGACAGCACCGCATTGTTGTGCATGTGACTGTTCCGGCACACCGGCCAGGCAGGCAGATAAGCAGGCAATAAGTGTAAAAGATTGTCTCATAAGTTTTGTTTTAATGAGGACAAAATTATTGACACAGTATAGTATTTCATATACGATGATCCTCGTATTTTTAATCCAACGCTTCTTATCCGTTCCGGCGGGAA
>DATJDO010000339.1:0-3811 GCA_035497375.1 Chitinophagaceae bacterium
GCTCACCTTTATCAAACAAGGTGGTCGTACCGCCCAGCATAAGGATGCCTTTCTGGAACGCCGCATGCGGCACTTCAAAATTGGCCATGCTGTACAATTGCTTGAACCCCATCTTTTTGATGGCGCGGATCATATCCTGTGTCACTGGTATCTGCTTGCTTGCGGCTTCTGAAGTACCAGAGCTCAGTGCAAAATATTTCACCTTGCCGGGCCAGGTTACATTTTCTTCCCCTGCAATGCAGCGGTGCCACCATTCGGCGTACATTTCATTATAGGTATGGAAAGGGACTGTTTCACGGAAGGCTTTTACAAAATCAAGCTCCTGAGACAACATCTGGTCAAAGCCATAAGCCTTACCAAAGGCAGTGTACTGACCGCGTTCCAACAATTGTCTCAGCGTGTGGCGTTGATAGGTGATACCCGTAGCTACCGGAGGTGTGAATTTCTTCCGGAGCTTT
Source organism: Chitinophagaceae bacterium (assembly GCA_035497375.1). Classification (GTDB taxonomy): domain Bacteria; phylum Bacteroidota; class Bacteroidia; order Chitinophagales; family Chitinophagaceae; genus Rurimicrobium. The sequence continues at coordinate 459 of DATJDO010000339.1, forward strand.
AAGGAACGGGAAATAAGAGAACCCAATAATGCCATGTTATCTTTCTATTGCTTTTTCGGAATTTTAAATCAGGAGCGCAAAGGTAAAAAAAACATGCGTTTCGTGGTGTTATAGTTTGCCTTTAATTAAGGGCTCCATGATCTACCGGAATGATCATCACCACAGAATGACTAAAAATACAAAAACAGAAGAGGTACGCTTAGATTAAATTCTTAAATTTATAGCGCTATTCAATAAATACTATGCCTTATTCCATATTCGCTCACTTCGCGGTCAGACACTTAAAAACTATTGTTTTTATGGTGTACCTGGTATCAGCTGCGCAGGGAGTTGTGAAGGCACAAAAAATGTACAACTGCACCATCGGCACGCACCTCTATGAATTGAAAGCCGGGGCTATAGCAAAAGACACTCCGGTTTTCAACCTATTGTCCATATACAAAGACAGCATGCAGCTCAAAATGGAAGAGGTGATTGTAACAAATGAAGCCCCGCTAAGCAAAACACAACCGGAAAGCACCTTAGGCAACTGGATCAGCGATGCTGCCAAAAACCAGGCCTCCCGTCTGGGCCTGCAAGCAGACATCTGTCTGTTCAGCTATGGCTGTATCGGGAAGGACTACCTGGCACCAGGCCCCATACGGCGCAAAGATGTGTATGAACTGATCCCCTTTGACAACAAGATGATACTGGTTTCTTTAAGTGGTATAGCCCTGCAACACTTGTGCGACAGTATTGTACGCGTCAATGGTTTACCGCTTGCCGGCTTATCCTTTACCATTGACAGCGGCCGGGCAACACAGATCAGGGTCGGACAGTCGGCATTGCATGAGTACAGAGTCTACACTATATTACTCAACGACTACCTCCTCAGCCGCTACAGAGAGCTACTGGGCAAATTACGCTACAGGAGCAGATCTACAGGCCTCTTGCTTCGGAACCTGTTGATAGAGGAATGCAGGGAACGGTATGAGAAAGGAATCCCGGTACATGCTGTTCTGGAAAAAAGAATTACTTATGCTGACTAGAAGATCTTTTATCAAAAAAAGCGGGATAGCGGGTGGCATGCTTTTGCTGGGGCCAATGGCCACTTTAGGCAGTGTCCGGGAGCAAACAATGCGGCTCACAATATTGCACACCAATGATACGCAAGGCTTACTGGAACCCTTCCCGGAAAATGCCCCCCAATTTGCCGGCATGGGCGGCATGCAGGCCAGGGCAGACCTGATTCAAAAGATCAGATCCGAGGAACGAAATGTGCTGTTGTTTGATTCAGGTGATTTTTTCCAGGGCGGTCCTGACTTTGACCTATACCAGGGAAAGCCCCAGATACGGGCGATGCAGCTGATGGGTTACAATGCTGTAGGTATAGGCGCACATGAATTTGACGGAGGAATGGGTAATCTTGCCCGGCAGATACAGCAGGCAGGCTTTTCTTTTCTCTGCTGCAACTATAATGTACAGGACTCTGCACTTGCAGGACGGATACAACCTTACCTGGTCATCGTGCAGGGAGGATTGAAAATCGGGGTGCTGGGTGTAAGCCCGGACCTGAAAGGAAGGATTCCGGAGACAGAACATAAAGGCATTGTTTACCTGGACCCGATAGACAAAGCAAACGAGACAGCATTATACCTGAGTAAGAAGCAGAAATGCGATTTTGTCATTTGTCTTTCACACCTGGGTTTGAACGATCAGGTACCGGTAAATGACAAAACACTGGCAAAGGAAAGCCTCCATATTAACCTGATTATCGGAGGGCACAGCCACACCTTGCTACAGCAGCCATTGAAGTATTTTAACCGCGACAAAGAGGAAGTTTTGATCGTTCAGGCAGCCTGGGGAGGAACACATTTAGGCCGGATCGACTACCTGTTTTCCAGCAAAAAAAATATTTTATCGACCAATGCCCAAACTGTGGAAATTGGGAAATAAAAAAATAAATTTTGATTTTTTTTTCAACAAAATGTTAGCAACTTCGTCCACCGCAGTAAGAAAAAAACCAGGATGATTTTTTCCGGTGGAACTTGCTGAAATGCTTACCAGCAAAGGGGTTTGAAAGACAACAACTACAGAATACGCGTAACTCAATGACCGAAAAGCAAAACTTACATATTAGCTCTCAAGAAGAAGAAGCAATTGCCGCCTGGCAAAAGTGCTTGTCCATCATACAGGATAATGTGAATGAACGCGCCTTTCATACCTGGTTCGATCCGATCAGGGCAGTTGCGTTGGAAAACTTTGTGTTGACCCTACAGGTTCCCAGCCAGTTTTTTTACGAATGGCTTGAGGAACACTATGTAGACTTGTTGGGAAAAACAATCAAAAGAGTTTTAGGAAAAGATGGCGGCCTGGAATACCGCGTCGTGATGGTTGACGGTAATTCTGCCCGCAACGGAGGCAAGAACAGTGTCATCAATATGCCGGGCAGTACGACGCAAAAACCGTCGATGGGCAGCAACATGGTAGACTTGCCATTGCACATCAAAGACCCTATGAATATCAAGAACCCCTACTCTATCCCGGGCTTGAAACGTACGGTCATTGACCCTCAGCTGAATCCCAATCTCACATTCGACAATCTTGTAGAAGGAGATTGCAACCGCGTTGCCCGTCTCGCAGGAATGAATGTGGCCCAGAAACCCGGCGCAACATCCTTTAATCCCCTCGTGATCTTCGGCAGCACCGGTTTAGGCAAAACACATATTGCACAAGCTATTGGTAATGAAGTGCGCCGTCTGCACAGTAACAAGGCCGTGCTGTATGTGAGCGCCGAAAAGTTTATCAACCAGTTTATCGATCACTCCAAGAACGGAGAGGTCAATGACTTTATCCATTTTTACCAGCTCATCGATGTACTCATCATCGACGACATTCATATTTTCACTACTGCCCCAAAATCGCAGGAAGTATTCTTTGCGATCTTTAACCACCTGCACCAGGGAGGCAAACAGATTATCCTGACCAGCGACACGCCACCGAAAGACCTGGAAGGCATGCAGGAAAGGCTGCTCAGCCGTTTCCGCTGGGGACTGAATGCCGACATACAGGCACCAGACTTTGAAACAAGGCAGGAGATCCTGAAAATGAAAATGAAGCAGGACGGCATGGAACTGTCTGACGATGTGGTCAAATACATTGCCTTCAACATACAGAACAACATCCGCGACCTGATTGGCGCTTCTATATCCCTCTTTGCACAGGCTACACTGAACCGGAAAGAAATAGACCTTGAGGTAGCCAAAAGGGTGATGAAGAACCTGGTAAAAATGAACGCCCGCGAACTGACCATCGAGAATATACAAAAGATGGTGTGCGAGCATTACAATATCCCTTACGACAAACTGCTGGTC
>DATJDO010000340.1:0-7201 GCA_035497375.1 Chitinophagaceae bacterium
GGCCGGCTTCGCGCCAGGCATCCAGCACGAAAATGCGCTGTGCCGTTTCGCCGTATTTGAGTGCATCACGCGTGTGCATATTCAGGCAATAGGCACAGCCGTTGATCTGTGAGGCCCTGATCTTGATCAGCTCTTTGTGGATAGGGGTTAATGCTGTAGTTTCAAGATAACCTACGAGTGCCAGCATCGCTTTGAAGGCCTGGGGCTGCACTTCCTGCATATTGAATCTTTTTTCCATTTTCTTTTGTTTTTGCAAAACTAAGCAGGCTATTGCCTGCAAATCTTAAACTGGTTTAAGAACGCCTTTTGGCCCGCAATTCACTCAGGTATTCCGGGGTAAACCCAAGGAAAGAAGCCAGCAGGTATTGAGGTATGCGCTGTACAAAACCGGGATACTGTTCCATAAAATGAAGATACATCTCCTCACGGGAAAGCCCGTAAAGGTATCTGATCCGCATCTGCGAGGCTGCGAATGCGGTCTGGTATACCATCCTGAAATAGCGCTCCATAACAGGAAACTTCGTCATCATCAGTTGCTGATCGCGAAAATCAATAGCCACTACCGTAGAGGTTTCCACGGCCTGTATCGAAAATGTTGCGGCTTTTTCCTGCTGGAAAGCCAGGTAATCGCTGAGCCACCAGTTTTCTAGCGCAAACTGCGTGGTTTGCTCCTGGCCCTTGTCGTTGATGAAGAACATACGCAGGCAGCCTTTCAATACGAAATAGTTGGTCCGGCACAACTGGCCTTCCTGTAGCAGGTTCTCCTTCTTGCGGACTTCCCGGGTCCGGAAAAAGGATACGATAACACTGAAATCCTCTTCACTGATGTCGATGAATTTCCTGAAATGATGGTACAGTTGTTCCGGCATGAATATAAGGATTATGCTGCGAAATTACGGGCTGAAAATGGGATTAGGAAAGGGAGGTATATTCAAATTAATATTTAGTTACATATTGCTTGTAGTGGCGGATTCCGGGAGTTGCTCACACCCTGTTATTAACTTTTGAAGCGCAAAAAAAATGCCGGTTGTAACATTGCACAAGTTCTTTGCAGAAAATTTGTTTTAGTTGTTCCAACAGGGACTTTTTGAGGGGAACTATGTGTGAATCATAGGCTGTTGCGCAACTGTAAGTCGAGTATATATTCATTAGATAAGCCAGATTACCTTAACCAAACAATTTTTTTGTGCCAGGGCCTTCGCATAAAAGGCACACGCACTGCATCACACCTATGTTGCCAGACATTACTGGCATCCGTGTCGCCGTCCGTGTCCGTTTTTGCGACTTTTTAAACCAAGTTAAACACGAACAATGAGCAACGGAAGCAACGAATTATTACTGAGAGAAAATAAAGACCGCTTTGTCATCCTGCCGATCAACTATCCAAAGATCTGGGAGGCGTACAAACGCCATGAAGCCAGCTTCTGGACAGCCGAGGAAATCGATCTGAGCGATGATATGAAGGATTGGGAAAAACTGAATGCTGGCGAGCGCCACTTCATCAGCCACATCCTGGCCTTCTTTGCTGCCAGCGACGGTATTGTAAACGAAAACCTGGCCGTAAACTTCATGAGCGAGGTTCAATTGCCCGAAGCACGCTGCTTCTATGGTTTCCAGATCATGATGGAGAATATCCACAGCGAAACCTACGCTTTGCTCATCGATACCTATATTAAGAACGCAGAAGAAAAATACAAACTGTTCCACGCAATAGATACCGTACCTGCTGTAAAGAAAAAAGCGGAATGGGCCCTGCGCTGGATCGATAACGGCAGTTTCGCCGAAAGGCTGGTGGCCTTTGCTGCGGTAGAAGGTATCTTCTTCAGTGGCAGTTTCTGCTCCATCTTCTGGTTGAAAAAAAGAGGCTTGCTGCCGGGCTTAACCTTCAGCAATGAACTGATTAGCCGCGATGAAGGTCTCCATTGCGAATTTGCCTGCCTGCTGTACAGTATGCTGGAAAACAAAATGACGAAAGAAGCAGTACAAAATATTATTACAGAAGCGGTTACAATTGAAAAAGAGTTCATTACAGAAGCACTGCCGGTTGACCTGATCGGCATGAATGCCAAACTGATGCAACAATATATTGAATTCGTTGCCGATCGCTGGCTGGGAGAATTAGGAAACCCTAAAGTGTACAATACCGCCAACCCTTTTGACTTTATGGAAATGATCTCCCTGCAAGGCAAAACAAACTTCTTTGAAAAACGCGTAGGTGATTACCAGAAAGCAGGCGTGATGGGTGGCAAAGAAGACAAGAATACATTTTCGCTGGAAGAAGACTTTTAGGATTTCAGATTTGTGATTGATCGACGGTAAACAATTTTAGTGCCTGATATAGTAACAACATCATATCTATGACAAAAAATGAACTACAGGCAAGAACAAAAGCATTTCACATCTCAGTGATTGCACTCTGTGAAAAGCTACCCAAAAACACAGCGGGCTTTGAACTGGCCAAACAATTGATACGGTCAGCGGGTTCAGTAGGAGCGAATTATAGAGTGGCTTGCAGAGCAAAATCAAACGCTGACTTTATTTATAAGCTCGAAGTCGTTATTGAAGAAGCGGATGAAAGCATGTATTGGCTGGAAGTGATCACAGAGGCAGGATTGGTAGAAGAACAATACACAACAGGATTAATAAAAGAAGCAAACGAACTGGTGAGCATATTTGCTGCATCGGTAAAACAGTAAAACGAAATAAATGATTTGTGGCCAAGGATAGGTAAGTGCCTCAATCAAAAATCATAATTCATAAATCACAAATATTAATAGCCGGTCCTACATCCGGCAATCAAAAATCATAATTCATAAATAAAACCATTTTTATGTTCGTAATAAAAAGAAGCGGAAAGCAGGAATCCGTAAAGTTTGACAAGGTTACGGCCCGCATTGAGAAGCTGTCGTACAGCCTTAGCCCTATGGTCAACGTGATCGACGTGGCCAAAAAAACCATTGAAGGAATTTACGAAGGCGTGGCCACCACGGAGCTGGACAGCCTGGCTGCGGAAACCGCGGCTTCGCTGACCATCACGCACCCCGATTATGCCATCCTGGCGTCGAGGATTGCGGTGAGCAACCTGCATAAGAACACGTTGAAGTCATTCAGCGATACCATGCGCAACCTCTACAACTATATAGATGATGCAACGGGCAAACATTTGCCCCTCATCGCCGACGATGTAATGGCCATCATCGAAGAGCATGCAGAAATCCTGGACAGCACAATCATTTACGACAGGGATTTTGCCTTCGATTATTTTGGATTCAAAACCCTGGAGAAATCGTACCTGCTGCGCATCAACGGTAAAATCGTAGAGCGCCCGCAACACCTGTATATGCGTGTATCTGTTGGTATCCACAAAAATGATATCGAAAGCGTCATCAAAACCTACCACATGATGAGTGAGCGCTGGTTTACACACGCTACACCCACCTTGTTTAATGCCGGTACACCCAAACCGCAGATGAGCTCTTGCTTCCTGCTGACCATGAAGGACGACAGCATCGACGGTATCTATGACACACTGAAGCAAACCGCCAAGATCTCCCAAAGTGCTGGCGGCATCGGTCTTTCTATCCACAATATCCGTGCTACGGGCAGCTATATCGGCGGCACCAACGGCACCAGCAACGGGATCATCCCAATGCTGCGCGTATTCAACGACACAGCCCGCTATGTAGACCAGGGCGGCGGAAAGCGCAAAGGCGCCTTCGCCATTTACCTGGAACCCTGGCATGCCGACATCTTCGAATTCCTGGACCTGCGCAAGAACCACGGTAAAGAAGAAATGCGTGCAAGGGATTTGTTTTATGCCCTCTGGATCTCTGACCTGTTTATGAAACGCGTGGAAGCAGACGGCGAATGGAGCCTGTTCTGCCCCAACGAAGCTCCTGGCCTCAGCGACTGCCATGGCGACGCATTTGAAGCGCTGTACACGCAATACGAAACAGAAGGAAGAGCACGGAAAACGGTAAAAGCACAGGAATTGTGGTTCAAGATCATGGAATCGCAGATCGAAACCGGCACACCTTATATGCTGTACAAAGATGCGGCCAACGGCAAAAGCAACCAGCAAAACCTGGGTACCATCAAAAGCAGCAACCTCTGCACAGAAATTCTAGAATTTACTTCTCCGGATGAGGTAGCGGTATGCAACCTGGCTTCTTTGGCCTTGCCCCGATTTGTATTAAACGGCAGTTTTGATCATCAAAAGTTATACGAAATCACTTACCAGGTGACCAAAAACCTGAACGCGGTGATCGACAACAACTACTACCCTGTAGAAGAGGCCCGAAACTCCAATATGCGCCATCGCCCCGTAGGGCTTGGTGTTCAGGGACTGGCCGATGTGTTCATCATGCTGCGCCTGCCTTTTGAAAGCGAACTGGCCAAAGTGCTGAATAAAAATATCTTTGAAACCATCTACTTCGCGGCTATGCATGCCAGTAAGGATCTGGCCAAAGAACAAGGCACTTATGAAACATACGAAGGCTCTCCGGTGTCGAAAGGCATCTTCCAGTATGATATGTGGGGTGTAACACCAAGCGACCGCTGGGATTGGGCCGGGCTGAAAGAAGAAGTGAAAAAATATGGTGTGCGCAACTCCCTTCTGGTGGCTCCGATGCCAACAGCTTCTACTTCCCAGATCTTCGGTAACAATGAATGCTTTGAACCCTACACGTCCAATATCTACACCCGCCGTGTATTGAGTGGTGAATTCATCATCGTAAACAAGCATCTGCTGAAAGACCTGGTACAACTGGGCCTGTGGACCAATGCGATGAAAAACAAGATCATCGCGGCCAACGGTTCGGTACAAAACATCGAAGAGATCCCCGCAGAGATCAAAGAACTGTACAAAACGGTATGGGAGATCAAACAACGCAACCTGATCGACATGGCAGCTGACCGCGGCGCCTATATCTGCCAGTCTCAATCACTGAACCTGTTTGTAGACAGCCCCAGCGCTTCCAAACTGACCTCGATGCACTTCTACGCATGGAAAAAAGGATTGAAAACTGGCATGTATTACCTGCGCTCACAGGCAGCAACACAAGCCGTACAGTTTACTGTAGAAAAACAAGGCAGCAACGAAGTGGAACCAATTATCCCACATGCTGATGCCACACAAACACAAAACGAAAATGACATTGAACCTACACAGATAGACGGTCCGGTTTGCACCATGCAGGACGGTTGTATCAGTTGCGGATCTTAAAACACAAAAATGGACTTACAAGAAAGAATCAAACAATCGGAAACGCATATTTTTAAAGCCGTTTTCCCCAATACGACCAACCACTACGATACCCTGTTTGGCGGCACAGCCATGCAATCTATGGATGAAGTAGCCTTTATTGCCGCTACACGGTTCAGCCGGCAACGGATGGTCACCGTCAGCAGCGACCGTATCGATTTCAAAATGCCGATCCCTGCCGGAACAATCATCGAACTCATCGGCAAGGTTTCTTATGTCGGCAATACCAGCCTGAAGGTGCGTGTAGAGATCTTCGTAGAGCAGATGTACACCGAGCTGCGCGAAAAAGCAGTGAGTGGTGAGTTTACTTTTGTGGCAATAGACGAACACAAAAAGCCCACTTCGCTGATCAAATAGTAAAAGGTACTAAGACAAAAAACAGAAGCGGCAGGAGATTCCTGTCGCTTTTTTGTTAATGGTCAGCAATTTACTTATAACATTCAATATGTTTTGTACATTTGTTTGATTAAGGTATGTCTGCAATTATTCAACACCAAATTATGCCCCAGTTGGGAGAAGGTGTCTTTATTATTAAAGACGTTGCCAGGATTTTACGCCTGGATTATGACAAGGTCAGGCGCTGGATATTGGGCTATTGGGACCATGCACTCAAGGAAGATTGTAATTATACTTTTGGTGATAAAGGCAGCAAGGCGATCAACTTTCTGAGCCTCATTGAGTTCTATACCTTCTTCAAGCTACGCGAGAAAGGAGTCAGCGCTGCACAGATCCGAAGCCTGCATGAAGAGCTATCCCATAAACTGGGTACGATCTACCCTTTCGCAATCGGTAAAGATTTTTTCGTGGAAAACAGGAACCGGAAAAAGCTTGTGTTTGTTGACTTTGCGGATGCACTTTGGAAAAATGACAAAAAGGAGCAGTTGCATTTCCGCTTCCTGGAGGCTTTCCTGGAAAAAGTGGAGTTTAACGAAGATAACCTCGCTACACGCTTTTTTCCTTTGGGCAAAGAGAAAAATGTTGTTGTAGATCCGAAGCATCAATTCGGGCAACCAACCATCAGCGGCACAAATATCAAGACGCAGACCATTTTTAACCTACACAAGGGAGGGGAAACAAATGAAAACATCAGTACTTTATACGATATACCGGTCGAAAAGGTCAGAGACGCCATTGCTTTTCATAAATCCGCTGCATAATGCACTATATTTTCGATGCCAATTTATCGCATAGATTAGCTGAGGGTCTGCATATTTTAGAGCAAGGAAACGACAAAACCCGCGAACCGATCATTATGATCGAACATGCCGATAAAGTAGACGAGTTGGGCCGGGGTGCCACAGACGCACAGATCATCGCCTACGCCGGCAAGACACAAGCGATCATCATCTCTCAGGATGATGATTTCAAACGGATCAAAAGCAATATGCAGTTACTAAAAGGTCTAAGTGTCGGCTATGTCCTTTACAAAACACCTAAAAAAGGCGGTGCACGTTATTGGGAAATCGTGGAAGCTTTTATCAGTGGATGGAAGCAATTGAAAACGAAAATAGCGGAAACGAGCTTACCCTTTGTACTGCAAGTAGATCGCAAAGGCGGCATTTCAAAAATCGACTTATAAGGCAGCATACTACGAATGGTACTCCTATAATATGAAAAGCAATTGCCCGAGGTTTGGTTCACCAACCTGCAACAATAGCTTAAAGTCTTTTTGCCCGATAGCTACAGGGCCTTTTTTATGCCTGATTGTTTAACTTCATGGCACCAAATATGCTGTTTACAATGAAAAAAATCCTTGTTCCGTTCTGTATCGCAACAACATTGCTTTGTTCCTGCGATACCAATTTCACAACTTCCGTTTCGGAAACCAAAGCCATAGATACTGCTATTCATTCTATGCCGACGATCAGCGGTAAACACTGCTATGCTTTTGCCGGAGCAAAAGATACCATTTTGATGAGCGTTACGGTAAACGACAAA
>DATJDO010000341.1:0-5862 GCA_035497375.1 Chitinophagaceae bacterium
CACGACTATCGTGATCGCAGGTGGTGGCCCCACAGGGGTCGAAGTCGCCGGCATGATGGCAGAAATGGGCCGCAATATCGTCAACAAAGACTACCCTGAACTGAAGTATAATAAAGGCAATATTTTCCTGGTGGATGCAGCGCAAACCCTGCTGGGACCCATGAGTAAAAAAGCACAGACTGAAGCCTATACACAGCTGGAAGCTTTGGGTGTGCATATCAAACTCGGCCTGGCGGTAAAAGACTACAGGGATGGGAAAGTCCTGTTGTCAGACGGTAGTGAAATCTGCACCGCTACCTTGATCTGGGCTTCAGGCGTGATCGCCCGGGAAGCGCCGGGACTACCGGCCGAAAGCATTACACGCGGGAGGAGGATACTGGTAGATGCCTGTAACAAAGTGCAGGGAACAAACAATGTATATGCTATCGGTGATATCTGCTTCCAGACAGCGGACAGCAAATACCCGCAGGGCCACCCGCAACTGGCACAGGTGGCGATACAGCAGGGAAAACTGCTGGCCGCCAACTTCGTAAAAATGAACAATGGCGGCGCATTGAAACCCTTTGCGTACCATGACAAAGGCAGCATGGCCATCATTTCAAAATTTAAGGCCGTAGTCGATCTGCCCAAAGGTTTTTTCAAAGGTTTTCTGGCCTGGCTTACCTGGCTGTTCATCCATATCATACCGATTGCAGGATTCCGTAACAAGTTCAAGCTCGCCTTCAACTGGTTCTGGAGCTTTATTACCAACGACCCTACACTGAGACTGATTATCCGGCCCGGCAAAGAGGAGTCAAAACCGCAATAAGCTCACTTGATATACGCCGTTATTTTATGCAACTGAAATTCCAACATGCCCTTTACACGTGCAGCCTGTTTTTTATAGCCTGCGGTCCCGATGCCAGTTCCCAGCAGGCCGCTCATACCGTTTCAACGACCACGCAGGAGATTGCATTACCGGCACCGGGAAAATCGCATATAAAATTCAGCAAGGTGATCGACTGGCCAGCAGGAGCAGCACCAACGGCTCCCGCAGGTTTTGTGGTGACAAGATTTGCCCAGGGCATCAAGAGCCCCCGCAACATGCTCGTTGCCCCTAATGGCGATGTGTTTGTTTCCCTGGCCAATTCGGAACGCAGTGTCAAAGAAAAAGTAGTCGGTGCTGTAGTAGGCCTGAACAAATCTGAGGTAGCAGGCAAAAGCGCCAACCAGGTGCTGCTGTACCGCGATGAGAATAAGGATGGGATACCGGAAAAATCATACTTGCTGCTGGAAGGACTGAACCAGCCTTTCGGCATGCTGATCATCGGCAACTGGTTTTATGTAGCCAATACAGATGGGGTATGGCGTTATCCGTACCGCACCGGCGACACCAGCATCACTGCAGCCGGCACCAAAATCCTGGACCTGCCTGCAGGCGGATACAACAATCACTGGACACGTAACCTTGTCACTAACAGAGCCAAAACTAAAATTTATATTTCCGTGGGTTCCGGCAGCAATGTGGCCGAGCATGGCATGGAGAATGAAATCCGCCGCGCCAACATCCTGGAAATAAACCCGGATGGAAGCGGGGAAAGAATCTATGCTTCAGGCCTGCGCAACCCGGTAGGTATGGACTGGGCACCGGGTACCAATACCTTGTGGACAGCCGTAAATGAGCGCGACAATCTCGGCGACGACCTTGTCCCTGACTATTTGACCAGTGTACAGGACGGCGGGTTCTACGGATGGCCTTTTGCTTACTTCGGTGCACATGAGGACCCCAGGAGGAAAGGAGAAAATCCTGAGCTGGTATCCCGGACGATTGTACCTGATGTACCACTCGGCGCCCATACGGCATCGCTGGGGCTCACCTTTTATACAGGCAGCAAATTTCCCCGGCAGTACCAGGGCGGTGCATTTATTGGCCAGCACGGATCCTGGAACCGCTCCGAGCTGGCAGGATACAAAGTCGCGTTCGTACCGTTTACAAAAGGCATAGCAAGCGGTACACCGCAGGATTTCCTTACCGGCTTCATCGCTGATGCAGATAAGGGTGAAGTGTACGGGCGCCCTGTTGGCGTGGCACAGACACCCGATGGTGCATTGCTCGTTGCCGATGATGTCAGTGGCATTATCTGGCGCGTTCAGGCTAAATAACGACAATCACTACCGATAAGGGAACGTATAATGCCGGGCAGCTTATTTACATAGCGTTCTGAAAGCACCGCACGCAACTATACCGGTCAGTGACACCAGGTCCGAAGTACAGCAACAACACCCGGTCAAGGAATAAATTGTATAAGTTTTTTACCAAATGATATAAAGAAAAGAAGTCAGGCAGCAAGCACCTTTGGGGTATGAAAAACATACACTACATCTACCCGGTCTTATTGCTGCTACTGGTCAGCAGTTTCAGCTCCTGCGAAGTAATAGGAGGCATCTTTAAAGCAGGCATGGGATTCGGCATTTTTATTGTCGTTGCTATTATTGCCGTGATTGCACTGATCGTAGGGCGCATAGGAAGCCGGAAATAATGAATAATGATTAATGGGTAATTATTCATTCTTAATTATTATTCATTAATGCTATCTACACCCTCATATTATCTGCCTGCCAGTTACTGATGTCTTTTTTGATCTCTTCTGCACTCATCCCTTTTTCCAGGGCTGCGGCCAGCAATTCCGGAAATTGCTGGTCATCTGCGAAACGGAGTGCAGCAATCTGACCAAAGCTGAGGCGGGGTTCTATATCTTCAGCAGCCCTGGCGAAGAGGCGGTAATACCGCAACCGGAATTCAAGGCGGACAATGCGGTTCTGATTGCCTAAGGCATAATGCTGCCGGAGCATGAGCGCCAGGTACAGTATACAAAAGCTTAATACGGAGAACAAAGACCATTCCAGGCGCTTTTCTTCGCTGTTAACGGCTTGCACCACACCCAGCACGATCAGGAAACCCATTAGTGGCAGGAACACAAAGTGATGTGGGGCGTAATATTTTTTGTAGTTGGAATAATTTTGCATGGCAGAGTAATAATAAAGGTACCGTCTACTTCGAGAGCCGGGCATACTGCATCCTGATCAGGCCGTCGGCAAGCCCTATGCGCGGCACATAAATCTCATCGGCACCACTCCAGCGCATGATGGCGATAAAGATTTGCAGGGCGGGCACGATCACATCCGCACGGTCAGCGCGGAAATTATACAAGTGCATCCTTTCTTCAATCGTAGATACGCTAAGTTCCCTGTGATAGTCCTTGAGTAGTTCCAGAGACAGTGGCTTTCCCTCTTTCTTTTTCGACAGGGAGAATATCTTGTTGATATTTCCCCCACTGCCAATCGCTACTACAGGCTGGTACTCTGCAGTATGGCTCTTGATATACCACTTCATATGGTTCCACTGCTCTTCGCCTACTGACTTATGCAGCAAGCGTATGGTCCCGATATTGAAGGATTCTTTAAACACGATCTTGTTCTCTGCAAACAGCGTTACTTCCGTACTGCCACCACCGACATCAATATACAGGTAAGCCTTATTGCTGCTCAGGTTTTCGGCAATGTGGGTTTCATAAATAATATTCGCTTCTTCCTGGCCGCCGATAATCTCTATATTGATCCCTGTTTCACTCAATACTTCTTTGATGATGTTGCTGCCGTTTTTAGCATCGCGCATGGCTGAAGTAGCACAGGCCCTGTAGTTTTCCACTTTATAGATGTCCATGAGCAGCTTGTAGGCTTTCATGGAGTCCATCAGTTGCTTTTGCTTCTCGGCTGATATAATGCCTTTTTCGAAAACGTCGAAACCCAGGCGCAGTGGGATACGCAGCAGGGTGAGTTTGGTGTAGTCTACCGAACCGTCTTTGTAAGGTGATGCTTCAGAGATCAGTAGCCTGGCCGCATTAGATCCTATATCGATTGCTGCTAAAATCAATTTTTTGCCTGTTTGTATAGATAATGATACGTTTCTACCTGGGAACGGACTTCAGGGTCCTTCTCCTTATGTGCAACATACAAATTATCCTGCTCATTATCCAGAATTCTTGCCTTTACATTATCTGAAAGCTGGATATCGAGTATATCGATCAGTTCCTGCTTCAGTTTCGGATCAAGAATCGGACAGGCAGCCTCTACCCTGTGATCCAGGTTGCGCACCATCCAGTCTGCCGAGGAAATATATACTTTGGGTTTACCGCTATTATGAAATACAAATACGCGCGCATGCTCCAGGTATTCATCGATAATGCTGACGGCCTTAATATCCTTCTTATACAGTTTGGATTTGGTCAGGATACAGCAGATACTGCGGATGATCAGGCGCACTTCCACACCCGCCGCCGCAGCGTCCTGCAGTTGTTGTACCAAGACCTTATCCACAAGGCTGTTCAGCTTGATGGTAATGGCGGCTGGCTTTTTCTTCTTCGCCAATTCGATCTCCTTGTCGATCAGGTCTGAAAAGTGTTTCCGGATATTTACCGGCGCTACCGGCAATGTTTTGCACAGGCGCAGTTCTGTCAGGTTGATCTTTGGTTTTTCAAGACAGGCGAAAATGCGGTTCACGTCTGCCAGTATATTCCGGTTGGAGGTGAGCAGGCAGTGGTCGCCATAATATTGGGCGGTATTTTCATTGAGGTTGCCGGGAGAGACAAAGCCGTATTGTTTCGTCACGCCGCCTTCCCGCCTTTTGATCACACAAAGCTTGGCATGCACTTTCATATTCGGGATGCCGATCAGCACCTTTACACCTTCTTCTTCCAGCACGGATTTCCAGTACAGGTTAGCCTCTTCATCAAAACGGGCCCTGAGCTCCAGCATCACGACAACGGTCTTGCCATTGCGGACGGCGTTCAGCAGGGTATTCACAACTTTGGAGTCTTTAGCCAGGCGATAGCAGGTGATCTTGATGCTCTGCACATGCGGGTCAATGGCCGCTTCACGCAAAAGGTCGATGATGGAATCGAAGGAATGGTATGGGCAATGCAGCAGTATATCTTCTTTGTCCAGCACGTGCATGATGCGCAGGGGCTGAATGAGCTTGGGATGCACAAAGGGTTTCGGACGGTCTTTGATATTCCCGAAAACCTGGAACGGAAAATCCATAAAATCCTTGAAATTATGAATACGGCCGCCGGGGATCAGGTTGTCTTTCTTGCTCAGTTCTATGCGTTTCGACAGGAAATCCAACAGGCCAAGGTCCAGGTTCCTGTCAAATACAAAACGGGTGGTTTTCCCTCTTTTTCGGTTCTTGATCTGCTTTTCGAGTTTCTCGATCAGGGTGGTATTCACATCATTATCGGCTTCCAGCTCTGCGTCCCGGGTCACTTTGATAATGTACCCTGAAAAGTCGTCGAAGCCAAAAGGAGCGAAAAGATTGGGCAGGTTGAAACGGATGATGTCTTCCAGCAGAATGATATCGGTATCTCCTTCTTCAGACGGCAGGATCACAAAGCGGTGCAATACTTTGGTGGGTATCTCGATAAGCGCATAATTGCGCAGTTTACGATTTTTCTTATTGCCCAGTACGCAGGCCAGGTAGATGGATTTATCCCTCAATAGCGGCATCTGCGGGATACTTTCGATCATCAGCGGCACGATCTGCGAACTGACCTTATCGGTATAGTATTTACGCACAAATGCTTCTTGCAGCGGAGACAGCTGCTGTTCGTTCTTGATGAAAATGTGCTGCTCCGCCAGCTCCCTGATGATTTGCTGGTAGGTGTTGTCGAAGTCATTTTGCTGCAGGATCACGGTTTGCTGGATTTCCCTGAGGATACCTTCCGGGTTGGTTTCCAGGTGCACTTTGGCAGCTTTGCCCAGTTTGGCCATTTTGTTCAAAGTAGCAACACGGACACGGAAAAACTCGTCGAGATTATTGGAAAAGAT
>DATJDO010000342.1:0-11691 GCA_035497375.1 Chitinophagaceae bacterium
CTGCTTTGCAAATGGCCAATGCCCTTTTAGAGCATGCCCAATCAGAGCAGGAGAGAGCGAGAAGCTTCCTTTTAATCGCAACCTTACATGCCCGCTCCGGCAATACACTGAATGCCATACGGTACGCTATGGAAGGCGAGAACCTGGCGAAAGAAAACAGCCTTAAGGATGTTCAAATGAGAGCTGCCGGACTTTTGTCCACCACATTCAGATCAGCAGGCCTGCATGCGGAAGCCAAAAAGTACCTGGACATTGTTCAGCGCAACAACAATACCATTAAAAATCCTGAGATTCAAATGATGATCCACCAGGAAAGAGCCTATGTAGCGTTGGACAAACGTGATTATGCACAAGTGATTAAACAGGCTCAAAATGCTATAGAAATTTATAGCACAATAAAGCCGACACCGGGAGGGTATATTAGTGAAGGGATTAATGGTTTACTGATGGGCCTTGCCCTTCATAGGGACGGCAACCACCTTGCGGCCGAGGCTTATTTAAAACATGCCGATAGTGTATTGAAGCATTCCAACACGGAATTAAAAGGCTTTATTCATGGGGCTTTGGGGGAACTTTACCTGAATACAAACAGGTATGCATTAGCCAAAAACCATTTGGATTCAGCACTTTCCTACACAATCAAATCAAATAATTTCAATTTAAAATTTGACGTATACAATAGTTTATATGACTATTATGAACACCAGGGGAATGTGGACCAAATGTTGTTGTATAAAAAGTACGCTACAGAAATAAGGGAGCAACTCATTCGCAGCAATTTGTCTATCTCAAATGCCTTAACAGAGAAATATGACCATGATATTGACAACAAACAGAGAAAGAATATTTTTTTGATTAGCCTGAGTAGTATTTTGTTTGTTAGTATAGTCTGTATCATTGTATTGTCCCGGCGAAACAGCGTGAAGCAGAGAAACAAATACCTGGCTTACATCGAAATACTGCAACATAACTACAATTCCGGCCCCGACCAGCTTCTATTAGCTGAATACCATGCTGAAATCCCCGTTCCACATGAAAGCCCTACCCTGTTGGCGCCGGATACTTCAGATGAATATTTAAAGCATGCAGCTCCCCATGTTTTTGCGACCAGTGAAGAAGAAGAAATCATGCTGGCCGAACAGGATCTTCCTGTAGAAAAAACAGAGGGCAATAGAGCAACAAACAATCAAACCAATGTTTTATTGCCTGAGACAGAAGAGCGTATACTCAGGGACTTACGAAGATTGGAAGTAAAAAAGTTTTATCTGAAAAGCGATATAAATCTCAGCCAGCTCTCTGCAAAGTTAAAGGCGAATACAAAGTATGTTTCTTTTGTGATCAATAAATATAAAAAGAAAGACTTTAATAATTACATCAATGAATTGAGAATCAATTATATCATCCAAAAACTTCAGGTTGATAACCAATATTTAGATTATAAAATTTCCTATTTAGCTGAAGAGTGTGGCTTTTCCTCGCATAGTAAATTTGCAACAATTTTCAAATCTGTTACCGGCATTTCTCCATCAGTTTTCATTAAAAACATACGCCTGGATCGGAGCTCGGTCTGATAAAAGCCTGATTTTCGACTAAGCCAGACCGGGCACAGGGATACCAGCATCGAAAGATGCTGGTATTTTTTTTAAATAACTGATTTTCAGTTTTTTATCCTGACCCTTTCTCCTATTCGCTTTACTGAATATGGCAAGCACTTCCTTTGAATGTCAGGCTTTTGCGGGTTTATTTTGCCCTGAATGTTACCTCAACCTGAGGTCTGCTGTCTATTTTATCATTGCTGGTCAATCAATTACATTAATTAATGGTCTTATTACATGGAATATTTATTAAGTGATTTGCGAAAATTACCGCTACAGGAGCGCCTGGAAATAATTGAAAGCGTACTGTCCCAAATGTCACAAGAGAAGTATCGTGATGACTCTGGTGCTGCACTGCTTGCTCCAATCAATGCAGCACTTCCTGGTTTAAAAAGAGGGACTGCCCCACCGTGTTTAGCCGAACAATAAATGATAAATATTCCAATACCTACTGAAGTCAAAAGCTACATAATAAAATAAATCCCAATGAAGAAAACTTTACTTTTTACAACCTTGATGGCCGCTGGCGCTGCAGTATTTGCTCAGTGCCCGGATCTATCTACGGCCAGAAAACCAATGGCCTCTTCGTTTCACAGCTCTGTCATCATCGATTATAATAAAGTGGTCCGTTGCTGGGGCGATGGAGCAAGTCCTACTTCGGCAGGAACTCATCTGTATTCACCGGTTACCGTAAGCGGATACACCGGAACACCGCTGTCTGTTGCTGCAGGTAGTGTAGATGCAGACGCTTCCCATCAATTATACCTGCATACTTCAGATACCCTTTATGGCTGGGGGTATAGCAACAGGACAATCAACGCTACAACAGCGGGTAATGTCACGCTGACCCGGATACCTTTACCGGGCGGAGTCCGTACCTCGGATGTCTCTTTTATTGAAGCCTCTACCGGAGGCTTGGCAATCATTACCAATTCCGGTGAAGTATATGTCAGAAAGGGAAATACGACTTCCGGTACAGGCCGCATCTACGGGGACGGTTCTACCGCACTTGATGCAACAACCATATGGCACCAGGTGCTTACAGGGCCGGGAGTTCCACTGACCGGAGTGACCCGGCTTTCTTTTTCAGCAAGGGCATTGATGGCACTGACTTCATCCAATACAGTATATGTATGGGGGGATGCCACCTACCTGGGCGACGGATCAGGAGTAACAAACCGGGAGTATGCCACCTTGATGACAATGCCTTCCGGCATTACCCCGACAGATGTGAATATCAATTCCCGTACCGGTGAAAATGCTGCTCAATTTATTTTAGGAAGCGACCAGCGGATGTATGGTGTGGGAAACAATGCTTCAGCAGTAATGGGACAAGGTTCCGCCGGATCAGCAACTTATGCGTCCTGGGTGGCCGTTAAAGGCCCCGATGGCATTGGTACACTGGACGATATTGTGCTCATCGGCTCCAATAATCCTTACCAATACACCACCAATGCATTTGCTGTTGGCGCACTAACCTCATCAGGAAAACTGTACCTGTGGGGCAACAACAACTATGATATGATCGGAGGCGATACCCTTGTTTCTCCTTCAAAAGACAGCACTACCTATACCCTACCACGCATACCCCCGAATTTCACTTATAGCCATGCCGCAATCGGTTATTTTGAAATGGGTGGACATACCACTGCTGCCTTCCAGGCAGGCTCCAGTAAATTCTGCTATATCGGACATAAGATACGCGGCAGTATGGGGGATGCCAGTACCAGCAGTTCAACCCGTAAATCATTTGACTGTATCAATACCCCGGAAGAGTTTGTGTGTCCACCGGCTCCCGCTATCGGTTGCCCCTTACCTTCAGCCAACGACATTTTTGCGTCTTCCAACCACGCTACCCTGGTCATCAATGGCGCTCCTGCCGTAGCCTTCTGGGGAGAAGCCGCCAGTTCTGCAGAGCCCGGTATCAACCTCACTTCGGCAAAAACGCTGTATGAATATAATGGCAGGCCGATCGGTGTTGCCGCCAGCGCTATTTCTGCAGCATCTTCAGCTCCGGGTACGCAGATGTGGGTGCAGACCGACTCCGGTGTCTGGGGTTGGGGTTACAGCGCCAATACCATACAGGCGTTGCGCCTGAACTCTGTACCGATCACCAGTCTTGCTTTACCTTCCGGTGTTACGGCTGCAAACACCAGCTTTATCCGTTCTTCAAGAGGCGGTATAGCCCTGGTGACCACAACAGGTAACGTATGGATAAAAGCTGGCCCGGGTAGCGTTTGCTCTCCCAGGGTATATGGAGACAGTACCACCACCGTGCTGGATACCGCATGGCATAGGGTACTGACCTCAAGCGGATCTATCCTCAATGGTGTTGTCGAACTGAGCTTTGGCGGTACCGCGGCATTGGCGATTACCTCATCGGGTTCAGCCTATGTGTGGGGAGATAATATCTTCTTAGGAGATGGTACTGCGGCGACTACCCGCAGGCGCGCTGCGCTGATGACTTTGCACTCAGACTTTTCTGCGAGCATGAAACCGCGTTCAGCAGAGATTATCCAATCCGGTGCTTTGCCTGCAGTACAGTACATTGTAGGTGCCAATAATAAAATCTATTGCATCGGTAGTAACGCTAATGGTGCCTTAGGTAATTCCACCCCGATCGCCACAACAGTGAACCCCTCCTGGGGACTGGTGTCCCTGACCGGTGTACGGAAAATGTCCAGCAACAATCCTTTTGCTGATGGATTCTATAGTGCAGGAGCGATACTGCTCACCGGTAATGTATACCTGTGGGGAGCCAATACTAAGGGTATGCTGGGTGCCGGTACGGCAAGCAACCTGATTACACCTACAGTAGCCTCTACTATTCCGGCCAACGATGCCAGCAACTTTGAAATGGGCGGCTACGAAACCATCATTTTCTCTAAAACAAATTCCCGCTTCTATTTTGCCGGAAGAAACCGTGGCGGTTCCAAAGCAGACGGTACCTTAGATGATACGTCCGCTGTATTTACATTGGCAGGAACGGTTTCCAACTGCGGAGCAGGAGCCTACAATATCGGCGGTAAACTGCTCAATGACAATAACGGTATGACGGACAACCTGGTCAACGGTACAGCTATGAGCACCATACGCACAACACCGATGTATGTTGACTTGCTGGACGAAGGTGGTTATGTGATCGAAACCAAAGCTATTGTCGGGGATACCTTCACTTTTGTCGGTTATCCTTTCGGTAACTATTATGTAAAAGTGACGACTCAGGCAGACACTTTGTTCAAGCTGGCTCCGGCAACGGTACTGCCCGCCAACTGGGTGTTCACCGGCGAGCAGATCGGCATCACGGCTTCTGTAGGGGTAGATACCGGAACGGCCGATGGTAAAATCCTGGTGTCCCTGAACGGTAATAAAACGAATGTAAACTTCGGTGCACAGCAATTACCGGCCCCGGTGTCTGCAACACTGAATACACGTGTTAATCCCGGTGGAACCAACACTTCACCGATCACTTCTGCCTTTACCGGCATTGACACCCTGGGTACAATTTCTAAAATACACATTACCGGATTCCCTTCCAATGCCACCAGCATTACGATCGGCGCTACTACCTATACTTCCGGCACATGGCCTGCAGGTGGTGTGACCTACACTGTAGCCGGAACGGTAGTGGCTTTAGATCCTGTTGATGGCGCTGTCACTTCCGTCATCCCGTTCAGGGTGATCGATAATGCCAACTTCGAAAGCCCCGGCTCTGCCAATGCTACGATTCCCTTTACCCTCATCCCTCCTGTAGCCAACAATATCATGGCGCCTGCAT
This sequence comes from Chitinophagaceae bacterium, assembly GCA_035497375.1. Taxonomy (GTDB): domain Bacteria; phylum Bacteroidota; class Bacteroidia; order Chitinophagales; family Chitinophagaceae; genus Rurimicrobium. Next base: position 5,374 of record DATJDO010000342.1, read on the forward strand.
TGAACAGCAGCGACACGGCCCGCATGATTCCTCAGCTGAAGGCTTCAAACCCCAGCGGAACGGCCATTACCAGCTATGAAATTCTCACTGTGCCCCCGCTGAGCGAAGGAAAACTCTACTATTGTGCTTCTGCTCCGGCGGTATGTGCATTGGGTAGCCTGACACAGATTACTGCTGCCGTTACCCTGACTCCTGCGCAGTCTGCCAGCCTGTACTTTGACCCGGCGCAACTGTTTACCGGTAACAGCTCCTTCACCTACAGGGCAACGGATGCCAATGCCCTGGTGAGCAACGAGGCCAATTACAGGATTCCGGTGTTCAACAACCCTCCTGTAACCCAGAATATCAAAACAGCACAGGTACTGGATACCCATTCTAAAGTGAAGATTCCCGGACTGCTGGGTGCGGATGTGGATGGAAGTGTGGTCAGCTATACGGTACTCAACCTTCCTGCCGCCTCTACCGGTACCCTGTCTTACTGCAGCAATGGTACCGATACCTGTACCGGTGTTCGGATCACGATCTCTACGGCCGGTTCTACTACGCTGACCCCGGCGCAGATGGGCACGCTGAAATTCCATCCGGTGCCGGGTGCAACAGGAGATTATGTATTCAGTTATACGGCTACCGACAACAATAGCCTGGTGAGCAATACGAGCACTTATACCATTCCTGTTGTCACCCTGATTGCAGGGAACTTCCCGCCGGTTGCCACAAATATCACATCACAGAATATCAACAACAGCCTGGGCCAGACACCGATCCCTAACCTGCTCGGAACAGATCCCGATGGCCTGATCGATCATTATACGATTGGCGGTACCTTGCCCCCGGCAAGCCAGGGTGTACTGTACTACTGTGTTACACCAGGTGCAGGCTGTGCCACCTCAGCTGTTACCACAGGTATGACCTTGTCTCCTGATCAGGCAGCGACCTTAAAATTTGATCCGGCTCCCGGCTTTATCGGAACAGCTTCCTTTACCTACACGGCTACTGATAACAATGGCACGCCGCTGACCAGCGCTCCGGCCACCTATCGTATCCCTGTCGTCAACAATCCTCCTGTGGCCAACCCCACAAGTGTTGCTCCGATCCTCAATACAGTGACCACGCCGACTTTATTGTCTCCCTTAACGGGTAATGATGCGGATGGTACGGTTGATTCATTCAACATTGTTACCGTACCTGCGGCATCCTCAGGCATCCTGCAATATTGTATTATGCCGGGTGCGGGTTGTGCACTGACTACTATCGGTACATCAGGCGTGAGCAATCTGACACCGGCTCAGGCAGCCACCATCAGATTTACGCCGAACAGTGGTTTCACCGGAGACTATGTGTTTACTTTCACGACAGTAGATAACAACCACCAACAAAGCCAGCCGGCCACCTATACCGTACCGGTGACCGGCACCAATGCCATGCGCGTAGGACAACCACCGGTTGCCAACAGCTATAGCAATGCACCGATCAGCAGTACCGCTACTGCAGCGCTGACATCAGCGCTGAGCGGTTCTGATGCAGATGGTTCTGTGGTCAACTATACGATTACCAGTATCCCTGCACCCAGCCATGGTACACTGACCTATTGTACGGCAGCTCCTTCTGGCTGCGGAACGGCAGTTGCGGTTGGAACGATATTGACACCCGCACAGGTCAGTTCCCTGTTGTTTACACCAGACACCAGCTTTATGGGTATTGCCACATTCAACTATACCAATAAGGATAATGACAGCAATATCAGCAATACGGCTACGGTGACCATACCGGTGGTGAACAATCCCCCGTATGCAAGCAATATTAACAATCCCGGTATTAACCGTACGTCCGCTGCGGTGACCCTGAACCCTCTTTCTTCTGTAGATGCAGATGGCAGAGTGGTCAGCTATACCATCCTTACTGTACCGACAGCAGACCAGGGTGTCCTCCGGTTATGCACCGCACCTCCGTCGGGTGGTTGCACGGTGGTACAACCCGGTACGGTGCTTACGGGTACAGAAATCAGCCGCTTGAGCTTTACGCCTGATACCCTGGTGCATTCTCCTGTGGTGAGCTTCCTGTATGCCACTACAGACAACAGCGGCAACAAGAGTAACGTGGCGGCGGTCAATATCCCGATCATCAATGCGTTTGAACTGCCCATAGAGCTCCTTAGTTTCAATGCCTTTAAACAAGGGAACGATGCTTTCCTGAAATGGGAAACAGCCATTGAGAAAGAGGCTATCGTGTACCAGCTGATGAACAGCTCTGATGGACAGAACTGGACGATTGTTGATCGTCAGAATGCCAAAGGCCAGGGCGGTATCACCAACAATTACAGTTACCTCCATACCAACCGCAGCGGAGTGCAGTACTACAAACTGAAAATCAGCAGCGTAGACAACTATACCTATAGCCAGGTCCGTAAGCTTACGTTCGGCAATGCTATGTCTTACTCGATCAGCCTGCAACCGAATCCTGTAACGGATAAACTGTACATCAGCACCAGCGATGGCTCTGTGATGAGCGAAGTAGAGCTCTATAACAGTGAAGGAAAGAAAGTGATGCATTTCAGCCAGCTCGCTTCAGGAACTGCAGTAGATATGAGTGGCCTGAACACCGGCCTCTATATGATCCGTATTCTTGACCAGAACGGTGAAACCCAAACAGTAAAGGTTACTAAGAAATAGTACGTAAGTATTGCATTTTTACAAAAAAGAGGTGTCCATACTGGACACCTCTTTTTTTGATACTTGTATGCCTGATAATGAAACAGCCATAGCTATAAAAGCCATGGCTGTTCACTTTTTAAAACAAACCTTATATTTTTCAAGAAAGGAAGGAGTGGGGTGCCCGCTTACGCAACACTATACTTCTTTTCATCTATCTGGAAAGCATCGAATATCTTTTTACGGATATCCCTGCTCAGGGATTTATGCCCGTTTTCTATCTGTGTGATGGTGACATTGGGAATGCCTGTTTTAGAAATCAATTGTTTCTGAGTCAGGTTATATTCCATTCTGAATTCTTTAAGGTTAAATTGTTTCATAAAATGCGTTTTTGTTAACACAAAAGTGCAACGAAAACCACCTAAAAGTGTTACACAATTTCAACCAATCATTACATTATAACATACGCAAGCTTGCTTTTTTTATTTTGCAAAATCTGCAGAACAATGTAAATTGACACTTTAGTTTTTGATATTCTTAATACCATCGGGGCGTGAAGTTTGCCATTGTAGATATAGAGACGACAGGAGGCCATGCCTCTGGTGGGGCCATTACGGAAGTGGCCATACTGATACACGACGGTCAATCGGTGATTGACAGTTTTGAAACACTGATTGATCCTTTAAGGCCTATCCCGTATTACATCCAGACCCTTACGGGCATTGACGAGGAGATGATTCGCACGGCACCGACCTTTGCGCAGGTCGCCCATAGGATATACGAATTGCTGGCCGGCTGCATTTTTGTTGCGCACAATGTCAATTTCGATTATTCTTTCCTGAAGCATCACCTGGCGCTGAATGGCTATGACCTGAATTCAACCAAGCTTTGTACAGTGCGCCTGAGCCGCAAGATCCGGCCGGGGCTGCCCTCCTATAGCCTGGGTAAACTGTGCCATGCCCTTGGTATAGACATCGAAAACCGGCACCGGGCCAGGGGTGACGCCGATGCTACGGCCATTCTTTTTTCAAAATTACTGGCTTGGGATACCGAAGGGCATATCCGCAGCATGTTGAAGAAAACCTCTAAGGAGCAGGCATTACCGCCCAATGTGCCGAAACAGGATTTTGACCTGCTGCCGCAGTGCCCCGGTGTTTATTATTTTCACGACAGGAAGGGCAAGGTGATCTATGTCGGCAAAGCCAATAATATCAGGAAAAGGGTATCCTCCCATTTTACAGGCCATAATCCCAATCCGCAGCGCCTGCATTTCCTGCACGACATCTACAACATCAGTTACGAAATATGGGGTACCGAGCTGATGGCCCTGCTCAAAGAAGCCTCGGAGATCAAAGCGATATGGCCCAAATACAATAGGGCGTTGAAGCGCTACGATCCTAAGTTTGGTTTGTTCCTGTACGAAGACCGCAATGATTACCTGCGCCTGGCCATTGGCAAATACAACAAAAGCCTGGTAGCCCTGCATGAGTTTCAGAACAATACGGATGCTGTGAGCACTTTGCATTACCTATGCCGGGAATACGGGCTTTGCCCTGAACTCTGTTCTATTGGCGCTTGTGAGGATTATTGCAGGGAATGTGAAGCCGATAAAGCCAAGACACGTACGGAACTCCATGGAGATCCTGCAGTTTACAATACACTGGTCGAAAAAGCGCTGGCTACATTTAAGGACAATCTGCCCAGCTTTGCCATCGTAGACAAAGGCCGGCATGAGGAAGAAAGAAGCTGTATCTGGGTGGAGAAAGGAACATTTTACGGCATGGGCTATATTGCCCACGATACGGATCTACAGGACCCCGAAGAGATCAAAGCTTGCCTGACGCGGTATGGGAACAGCCAATATGTGATGACCCTGATTGACTCTTATGCGGCAAAGTACCCCTATCGTGTGAAGCGCTTTGAGCAGCTATGCAGGCAGGCTGTTTAATGTTGTTATTCTTCCTGCCGATCCCATGTTTCCTTTGTTTTGATCACAGTATCCCTGTAGATGCGGTACTCGCTGCTGCGCTCACCGTGGTAGTAATATGACCCTCTGATCCTGCCGCTCAGGGAGTCCGGTTCCGGGTTCTCTATCTGCGTAAACCCCTTGATGTAGCGCAATTGTGTTCCGTCCGGCTGCATCAGCCACAGGGCATAGCGGCCGATTACACTCATGCTTGCTGCCGGTGCATAGTACAGGCAAAGATCCTGAATCCCGTCCCGGTTCCAATCCTTCAGTTCCGGCATTGAGCTCCCGGCACTTACTTCTTCAGAGGTATCGGCAAGGATCAGTTGCCATTGATTGCCTTTTTGCAGGTATACAAAGAGGCCTGCTCCCAGTTCGTCACTATAGTACAGCAAAGCATGTACCTGCCTGCTGTTGAACAGATTTCCGCCCGAGACCAGGTAAGGAGGGTAATGGACCGGGCCGCCATACAGCCGGTAAGTGTCGTCCAGTGTGTCAAAGCGCATATCAGAGCTGTGCCGTGCCAGATATTCAAACAGCCTGCTGCGCAGTAGAGGGATGTCTGGTTCCGTTGTGGCATGGGATTGCATTGTATTACCTACTGCAGGCTCCCGCTGTCCGGTGTCTTTGTTGACCGGCTGGCAGGAGTAGCACAGCAGGGCAAAAATCAGGGAGTAGGCTTTCATCATGCAATAAACGCTACAGTAAGGCGCCTTAGTACGTGCAGTGAAAAAACATCAGGGTAAGCTGCGCACCCCACCAGGCAATATCCCGTATACCTCATCGCCTTTACTGCGGCGCACTCTGTATAGCCCTGTCAATGCTCCGAAAGCGGGTAAGATGAAGGTTTGCCTCAATCGGTAAAAACAGGGTAGGGTAAGGCTTTGGCGACTAGTACCGGATAGTTGTATGCCAGGATGTATATGACCGCATAGGTTGATTTTGCCTTCAGGTACCTTGGGCAGCGGGTGATGGGAAAAGATAAACTGCTCATCTGCTACGGTGTTTTCCACGCGCACAGAGAGATCTGCAAATAAGGCTTCATCGATCAGATCATGATTGCCCCGCACCAACGTAAAGGATACAGACGGAAAGTCCCTGACCAGCGCACAAAAGGAGTGCCAGTCGCTGTTCACGTGGCTGTGAAACAGGTCGCCGAGAAAATAGACGTTCAAGGGTTTCTTCTGTTCAAAAAGCCTGGCCAGGCGTTCATAATCTTTGTTTTGTACGACGGCTGGTATGGCAATGCCTTCTTTACGGAAGTGAGCAGCCTTACCCAGATGCACATCTGCAATAATGAGTAGGTGACGCATGGCATCATAGATGGCCTTTTCGCTCAACAGCTCCAATTTTCGTGTATTCAGTTCTATAATCATCCGTTTTTAAACTATTCTTCCAGTTTGCTGATCATTTTATTGATCCGGTCTTCGAGTTTTTCATTGCTGAATTTTTCCTTGAAACGTTCGGTCAGTATGGGAAAACTGAAAGGACTGAATTGGCTCATGTTCCTCAGGATCACTTTTTGTTGCTGCATGCGTTCCAATGCTGCCCTCATGCGCACTTCTTCCATCTGGAATGTCATCACTTCGTCGTAGGCTTGCTGTAGCAGCAGGTTGTTCTTTTCGTGCTCGGTAAACACAGAGAAGAATAACTGGGACGAGGCCTGGATATGCCTGGTTTTGATGCGTTCGCCGGGGAAGCCCG
>DATJDO010000343.1:0-3148 GCA_035497375.1 Chitinophagaceae bacterium
CAATGAAGTACGTCTTCCGCAGGGTTAGGCCATACTTTGAAAGAATTATTGGCATCACTAAGCTCCTTGATACCCGAGCTTCGCTCTACTTTTACCTTTACAAAATAATCTTTGGTCGAGCTGTCTTCGGCCATCACGGTATAGGTGGCAATACCGGTAAAATTATTGGGAGTCGTACCGCTTACCTGCAAGGTTGCGCCTACCAAAGCAATTGCTTTTGAAGAAACAGTGAAATTAGCGACCAATGCCGTTAAAGGTGTGCCGAAAGGTACTGTTACAAAAACGGTATCGCCGGTAATGGTTCCTGTTGCCGGGGGAGTAGCGAAAGCATAGGTCAGCAGTTTCTTGTCGCTGCTGGGCGGGAAGGTGCGGTAGGAGGCCAGGTAAGTACCGTCTCCGATCAGTTGTGACGCAATGTTTACCGGAGGCATCGGATCGAAGATCACGTCTCCGGCGAAGTTGCCAAAGATGGTCAGGTGTTTATTGTTTACGCCTAAACCGGATAACAATTGCGCGCCTGAGTTGCCCACTTTGCGGGACCATTTCACCGTATCGTTTGCGTATTTGGCAAAGAAAATATCGGAATTAACGTTGTTGCCCACACTGCTCCAGAACAATGTATCTGCTGGATTTTTCTGGAGGTTAAAGTCTGTTTTCCCATTAAACTGGCCTGCTATATACAGGTAATTGGAATCATCGCTGCTGACGCCCAGGATGTTAGCGACTTTTGTAGCGGCGGTGTCTCCTAAGGCATAGGCATTTTTAAAATCACCATTGACAGCATATCGTGCGATGTAACTGGAAATACCGCTGCCAGCATTTAAAAATGAAGTATCTGAAATGTCCGGTTTGGGATCGAAGTCCACTTTATTTTTAAAGTAACCTACGGCATACACAGACTGGTCCTGCAGGATATGCACCCAGTTGTTCAGGGGGGCCAGGGTGTAATTGCTGTTTTCCAGTACAGGCTTTGCCCATTTGTACACACCGGTAGAGTCGTATTTTGCCAGGAAAACGCCGGAACTACCTGTCAGGAAAGCGGTATCGGCAGCTGCGCCTGAAGGATTGAAATCCTGCAGCCCCATCAGGGAACCGGTAACATAAATATTGCCTGCCGTGTCGGCATCTATTCCCCGTCCAGTAGCGCTGATCGTACCATTCAATCTCTTTGCCGTTTTCAGGTCACCATTCAGGTCATAGGCCGCAAAAAATGGATTATTTGCCGCCGTGCCATTAAAGAAAAGCGTATCTGCAGCCAGTTCAGAGGGGTCAAAATCGGTGTCCTTTTTAGGATAAGTCGTTGTCCTGGTTTCGCCGGTTACATACAAGGTATTTTTCCTTATGGCAATATCATTCAGGGTAGATACGCCACCATCAAAATTCATGACCCATACAAAGTGACCGCTCACATCATATTTGGCGACGTACATGCTTTGAAAGTAACTGGTTCCGCTTTGGGTGGAATACCTGATCGCAGTATCTGCAACTGCATCTGAGGGGTTAAAGTCGCACCAGCCCGTATAGCTGCCTGCTATATAGACGTTTCCGGCAGCGTCGGTCGCTACATCGGTAACATCCATATTCGTATTGGAGCGGGGATTGTACAGCCTCTTTGCCCAGGAGAAATGACCATCCTGGGCATACTTTGCAAAAAACACGCAACGCCCTACCCCACCCACAGGTTTGGGATACAGGAAAAATGTATCTAAGGCACCGTTGGAAAAATCCATATCAACAGCAGTCTGGTACTGACCGGCAATGATAGAGTTGCCGGATGCATCCATGGTAGATTTCTTGGGTGTAATAGAGGCTGTATTGCTGCTCCCGCCTGTTGTCCAGCGGTAATTCTGAGCGTTCATTTTGATACTGCAAAGGCTCAAACAGATAACACTTGCAATGAGTTTAATTTTTTTCATTCTTGTTCAGATTTTTATGTTTGGTGTTTTAAATATTCCCCAATGCAAATGCACCGTTGGTGATTTTTTTCTTTTCCCCGTCGCCGGATTGTACTTCACAATCAAATGTTGCCTGCATGAACTCGCCAAAATTGAAGCGCAGCAGGTTTAAGCTGCCGGAGATACTCTCATACTTTTTACCGGTTTTCTTATCCGTAAGTGTTATACGCACATTCGTATTCATCTTATAAGTACCAACTCCTGTATAGTTGGATAGGGCCACATTCAGCTCCAGGCTATTCGGAAAACTAATCGTGGTGGCAGGAGTGGGTTGTACCGGGCTGCCCAGCTGCAGGCCAATAGTGGTCAGCTTCACAGACCCCATTGCGGTACCGTCCAGCTTTATCGTACCGTAATTGTACAGGATATCGAAGCTGCCGGCTTTAAAGTCATAGCGGTTGGTATTGGTACGGGAAAGCAGCAGCAATTCAAATACTCCTTTTACCCTATGGTTCAGCGTGTCTATTTCCGTTACTTTCACATACCCCCCCGCACTGTCAGTAGCCCTGCTGGTAAATCCTTTTGCCTGTTGTTTGCTTTGTGCGTCTGTGTAATAGACAGCGGTATGTTTTGATACGCTTCGCCCCATGGTGTACATACCCGGGGTATCTGCCCCTAAGGCTATTTCCAGGAAGGCTCCGCTATTGAAATCAAAAATGGAAATTTTGATCAGGCTATCGGGCTGCAAGGCCCTCCCCAATGCTTTGAAGTCGACAGTATTCAGCAAAGCGGTCGCAGACAAGGCGGTGTCTTTGCCCGTCGCATTTTCCGGTATGGGTGCCGGATGGTAGTCATAGATACCTTCCTGTTTTTTGCAGGAACACACGAGCCATCCTGACACGATAAAGAGTACAACAATGTTGATTATTCTTTGATGCATTATTTGGTTTTTGAATTCGGACAGAAAATAAGTGGTCAGCGGGCTTATTCGATGATGACCTTCTTCGTTTGCCCTTTGTCATTGCGGATAAAATACATACCGGGATGCAAGTCGAAAATGCTCAGCTCTGTTGCAGCCTGGGCGGTTTTGACCAACTTTCCGCTGATATCATAAAGCTCCAGACCATATGCTTTATCAAAGTGCAGGGTGCGGCGTGCAGGATTGGGCCATACAGCAAAACCGTCCTCCGATTGGCCCTGCAGATTCCTGATGGCAGTGGTCTCTCCTCCGGGAGGAGGGCTTACCCATCCGC
>DATJDO010000344.1:0-6957 GCA_035497375.1 Chitinophagaceae bacterium
CGTTTTTTTACCACGAGTTTCCCTAGTATATGAGTAACAAAGCAGGAAAGCAAAAGAAGAAGCACAACAGGAGTTTATTTTACCGGATCATGGCCTGGCTGCATTTGTGGCTGGGGCTGGTCACCGGGCTGATTATGATCATCGTCTGCCTGACGGCCTGTATCTGGATCTTCAATGAAGAGATCACCGGCCTGATGATGCCGCAGACAAAGATTGAAAAGCAGGACAGGCCTGTACTTCCGCCTTCCGCTATGCGCGATATAGCAGATTCACTGTACCCGGGCAAGAAGATGTCCTACGCGTCCTACCGCCAGGGCAGGGCGGCACATATCGGCGTCGGTGAAGGCCGCAGGTCCAACATCACGATCCGGGTAAACCCCTACACCGGCCAGGTGGTGCATGTGGAGGAACGCAAAGAAGGCAGCCCTGATTTTTTCCGCTTTATCCTGAACGGGCACCGCTTCCTGTGGATGCCTCCGAAAGTCGGACGCGTGATTGTGAACTACAGTACCCTGATCTTTGTCGTGATCCTGATCTCCGGCATTGTGATGTGGTGGCCCAGGAAATGGAACCCCAGCACACGCAAGCAGGCCTTTACGATCAAAAAAGGATCTACTCCTAAGCGCTTCAACTATGACCTGCACAATGTATTGGGCTTTTACTCCCTGATCGTGCTGGCCTGTATCGCGCTGACCGGCATGGTATACGGCATCGAATGGTACAGTAAAAGCCTGTACTGGGCCACCTCAGGCGGCACCAAATTTCCCAAGAACAAACCTGCGAAATCAGACTCCCTGCAGGTCGGCAAATACTTTACCCCGGAGCAGGCCATGGATTCGGCCTGGACTGCCGTGGTGTCAAAAAATACGGGCGCGGAAGGTTTTTATTATTCCTATGCCGATACGTCCAAACCTTCATCTTCGATCAGTATTACCATTTACCCTTCGGCAGGTAACTATTATGAGAACCGCGTGTTTGCCTTTGACCAGCATACACTAAAACCCTTGCGGGGCAATAAGATCTATGCAGAAAAGTTTGAAAAGGCTTCTGTCGGCAATAAGATTCGCCGCATGAACTACGACATCCATGTCGGCTCCATATTGGGACTGCCCGGGCGTATCCTGGCTTTCTGCGCGGCACTGATCGGTGCCAGCCTACCCATTACCGGCCTCATTATCTGGCTGGGCAAAAAGAAGAAAGGGAAGAAAAAAGGAAAGACGGAAAAGAAAAACAGCACAGCAAAACCAATAAAGGCAGAGCCGCTGCGCGAAGGCGCGGAACTATAAACTGCAATAAATATTCTGATTGGAGTATGGTGTACGGGCTTGTCTTGTGCACCATTTCTTTTTGGGCTGTACTCTCCCTGAATTTTCCGAAAACAGGAAATAGCTCAAAATAAAAAAGACGCACATAATGCGTCTTTGGGTGGGCAATACCGGGTTCGAACCAGTGACCCCTACCTTGTCGAGGTAGTGCTCTAAACCAGCTGAGCTAATTGCCCTTTGGCAGCCATTCCGGCTGCTGCAAATGTATTTGTTATTCATGGAAATACAAGGAGGATTGCGGGTCATTTTCCTCTTTTGTAAAAGATGGTGGCAGCCGGTGTTCTGAGCCGATAAGCAGCATATAGAAACATATTTTAAACCGGCTTGCACATTGCGCGTATAAAATCAGAATTTTGTATTGCAAATTTCATGGCGATGATTAGAAAAACAGATGCAGCAGATTATCCGTGTCTGATGGAAATATGGGAAAGTGCCGTGTTGCACACGCACGATTTTTTAAAAAAGGAAGACTTCCTGTTTTACAAGAAGCAGATGCCTGCCTATTTTGAACAGGTTACGCTGTTGGGATATGAAGAAAATGATCTATTGGTTGCATTTATGGGAGTTTCCGGCGAACACCTTGAAATGCTTTTTGTTCATCATGATTTTCGCGGCAAGGGTATTGGGAAAAAACTAGTTTCATACGGAATGGAACAATTAAAAGTGAGCAGGGTGGATGTCAATGAACAGAATATCCAGGCACTTGATTTCTACAAACGCATAGGGTTTAGCGTTTTACAGAGAGTAGAATTTGATGGGGCGGGTAAGGCATATCCGATTTTGAAGATGGGATTATAGCGGGATGGCGCCATTGCCGCTCGCTTAGCGGTCGTGAACGAAAAAAGGTCACTCTAAGAGTGACCTTTTTGTGGAGCCGCCGGGATTCGAACCCGGGTCCAAACATATGCCCAATGAGCCTTCTACGTGTGTATCCTGTTATTGATTGTCGGCAAGAGAGCAGGAAACAGTCCAACCAACCCTTTGCTTAGCTGCTTTGATTTCGCATCGGTGGCGCAGCAACACCTCAGCTATCCCTATTTTGTTTGATTTAGACGGCGGCTGCAGCTAAGGGCATGCTGCGTTGCGGCGGTCAAAATGGGTGACTAATCTCCGATTAGGCAGCCATGGCATACGTAGTATTGCCAGTTATTGTTCGAATCTTCAGATTTACGTGCTAATGATACAACGCACGACACGCTTACTCACCCTGCCTTATGCTGTCAAAACCAGTCGGCCCCCGAACTGTTCCAATCTTCCGAAACATTGATCCGGGAAAGGTGAACGACAAAGATACATACTTTTCCGCTGAGCAGCAGCAGGAGATTCGTTAAAGCACTGCTGCCGGAGATGGCTGCGCGGCCTGATACAAACGCCGCCAGTGCAGATAGCCGAAGATGGCCACCACAAACAGGAACACGGTCAGCAACATGGTCACATAAAACCCTTTGTACACAAACAGCGGTATGGATACCAGGTTGGATACATTCAGCAGCAACCAGTTTTCGATCTTGCGGCGGGCCAGCAGCCACATGCCAGCACAGGCGGTAGCCGATACGAAACTATCCCAGCCCGGGACCGTAGAAGGCGTTTGCAGCAGCAATACATAAAACAAAACCCATAAGGATCCGACTATGCTACAAGTCATTATCCAGTCGCGGCGGGCACAAATGCTGATCTGCACCGCCGATCCGGAAGACCGGTTTCTGCTCCAGTGCCACCAACCATACAGGGTCATCACGAAATAGTAGACATTCAGCAAAGCCTCGGCGTACAGACCCGCTTCACGGCGCGACAAGAGCCAGGCATAAATTCCGGTGCTCACCAGGCCGGAAGGATACAGCAGGATATGGTTGCGCTGTGCAAACAGTACGCTGATGACCCCAAACAGGGCTGCGATCCATTCCAGGGGCTGAGTAGCCTTTACCTCTGTAATAAAATGCCGGATCAGTTCTTCCATCAGCTCAGTGACTCCTCGGTTTGGTGGCGGAATAATTTGGCATAGCGGCCGTTCAGCGTCATCAGCTCCTCATGTTTTCCCTGCTCTGAAATGGTACCGTCCTGCAAGACAAGAATCTGGTCAAAGTCCCAGCCGCTGAAAATCCGGTGCGTAATCACAATAACCGTTTTATCCCGCACATAATGGCGCAGGTTGTGCAGTATCGTCTTTTCGGTACGCGTATCGACAGCAGAAAGGCATTCATCCAGCAGCAGTACAGGGCTTTTTTTCAGCAGGGCCCGGGCCAGCACCATGCGTTGTTTTTGCCCGCCGGACAACATCACACCGCGTTCACCGATAATGGTCTGGTAACCGTCAGTGAAATGAGCAATCTCCTTTTCGAGGTCGGCCAGGCGGGCCGCTTCATACACCTCGGCTTCTGTAGCGTCGTCCTTACCGAATTTAATATTATTGTACACCGTGTCGGAAAACAATAAAGCATCCTGCGGGGTATATGCAATATTGTTGCGCAGTGTTGCCAGATCAATTCCCCGCACGTCAATCCCGTCCACAGAGACGGAACCTTCCTGCGGATCATACATACGCAGCAGCAATTGCGCCAACGTAGACTTACCACTGCCGGTTTCGCCGAGCACAATGACCTTCTCCCCTTTTCTTACCGCCAGCGAAAATTGGTTCAGTGCTTTGATACCGGTATGCTGATACGTAAAACTTACATTTTTAAAGGACACATCACCGCGCAGTTCCGGGTATACGGGTTGTTCCGGATTGCGGATACCTGGCTCCGTATGCAGGAATTCGTCTATGCGCACCTGTGAAGCCGCTGCCCGTTGAACCGTACTGGCTACCCAACCGATAATAAACATCGGGAACATCATCAGGTTGATGTAGATCACGAACTCGGCAATATTACCTGCTGTAGCCTTGCCAATAATGGTGAAGTATCCGCCGACCAGGATGGTACTGATCATGCTTAGTCCGATAAACAGGTTCATAGCCGGGAAGTAAATGGCTTCCGTCAGGGCCAGGTTTACCGTGCTGTCCCGATACGCTTTGGAATTGTTCACGAAGAAACGGAGCATATTCTGTTCCTGTACAAAAGATTTAATGACCCTGATGCCGGAAAATGATTCCTGTGCCGTGGTGGTGAGGTCAGAGAGCTGCGCCTGTATCTGTTCGCTTTTCTGATAAATGATCTTATTGACCAAGTAAATGATCAGGGCCAGGATAAACAAGGGAACGATGACACAGACGGTGAGCAGGGCATTCACACGCAGCATGCCCCAGAGGCACAGCACGGTGAGGACAATCAGGTTCACACTATACATGATAGCAGGCCCGGTAAACATACGCACCCGCGATACGTCTTCCGAAAGGCGGTTCATCAGGTCGCCGGTGGCGTGGGTCTTAAAAAAGTGTGTATCCAGTTCCTGGTAATGCTTGTAAATTTCCGCCTTCTGGTCGTATTCGATATGCCGCGACATCACGATAATGGTCTGCCGCATGAAGTACATAAAGACGCCGCGCAGCAAAGCCAGGGCCAGCAACAGTAAACCATACCGGAGCACCTGGCCGAAAATATGGTCTCTCATGACCGCTTTTTCCGCTTCGCTGACCAATTGCCGGTAAGCCGGTATCTGTTGCTGCACGTAATCTATAACCTCACGTACCACCTTGGGCGCGTAGACGGCGAAAATATTGGAAATGGCAACGAAAAGAATACCGGAAACCAGCCGCCATTTGTGCCGTAAAAAATATTTATTGATCGAGGCCAGCTTCTTCATAATGCTCCGCAAATGTAGCAGATATACGCGGTACAGGCGCCGGCAAATCTGCTGCAAACAAAATCCCCTGCTCCGGGAGAGCAGGGGATCAGCTTTTACGATAAGTGTTGATTATTTACCTTTTACTGCGGCCTTTTTGGGGGTCAGCGCATCCTTCAGTTGCTTTACAAAAGCATCGTTAGGATCAATGGCGGAAATCTTGTCAATGTACACCTGAGTCTGGGCTTTATCACCTTTGTTGTAGTAGTACAACGCCAGGTACTGGTAGGCCTTGTTCAGATCCGGACCTTTTTTCGTGTAGTCTTTCGTATCCGGTATGTTCAGCCAGTCATTGAAGAAAGGCAGGGCATCACCATTTTTACCTTCATTGTCAATCGCTGCCGCAACACGGCCCTGCCAGTAAGGGGCAGAAGGTTGTTCCGGGTATTTGGCACGCATCGCTGCGAACGCTTTTGAAGCGTCTGCATATTGTTTGCCATAATACTTGTACAGACCCCAGTTAAAGTAGTCGAGGGCTTTTGTATTGGCATTTTCAGCAGCAATTTTTCCATACCAGTCGCCGGCTTTTGCGTAACCCAATTCATTTTTTTGTGCTACAAAACCTTCTGCGATCTGGCGGTACAGGTCAGACTTGTCTTTAGACGTGTCTGCGGCAACCGCCTTATTGTAGTAGGTATCGGATTCTTCCACTTTACCATTCTGGGCCAGGATCTTACCATAGTACATATAGTCCGAAGGCAGTATTTTTTTAGGATCCTGTTTGGCAAAGAACTTGTCCATATTGATCAGCGCGTTGGCACTGTCGTTGATTTCTGACTGGCTGTACCCGATAATACGGTACATGTACGGCTTTTCAATTCCGCTGGAGATCAGGTCCTGCATTTCCTGGATGGCTTCAGGGTAATGTTTGGCCAGGAACAGCAGGTTGGCATGCTGAATCTTGTCTTCTGCAGAGTTATCGGAACGCTTCAGGTATTCGTCGCTGTTTTGCTTGGCCAGCTCATATTTACCTACATAGAAATAGGCATTGGCCAGGTCGCGATAAGGCAGCGGGTTGGTTGGGTCGGCATCTTTGGCGCGTGCATAGTTCACCAGGGCGCTGTCATATTTGCGTGCAGCATACCAAAGCTTACCGATACGGCTGTACGCCAGGGAATTCTTAGTATCTTTTGCAATGACATTTTCATAACTGCTCATTGCTTTACCGCCACCGTTGTCCAGTTGCTGCGCAGCATCGCCGTATGCAATTTTCAGATCCAGGTTTTCGGGAGCTTTCTCTATGGCTCTATTGTAATATTCCAGGGCCATAGTAGGGTTACCGCCATCAGAGCTCAAAGCATCCGCTGCAAACTTCTGGGGCTCCCAGTCTTTTTTCTTTGCTTTTCCTGCAGCTTCCAGGGCCTTTGTAGTACCCTCTGTTTTTTTGCCGTCTGCAAAATCAATACGCGCCAGGCCGGCGATGTTTGCTGCGTCCTCAGGGAACTTCATAAAAGTAGCCCTTGCCGCATCTTTTTTCTCATCGCCCAATTGTGCCAGACCCAGGTAATAGTTGGCACGGGGGTTAGCTGCCGCCAGGGGTTGCAGGATTTTTTGTGCGGTCTCATAACGCTCATAATTCAGCATTTTGATTCCTTCTTCCACAGACTGCGCCTGTGCACCGAATGTGATTCCCAGTACCGAAGCGACCAGGATTGCTTTTTTTTGATTCATCATTGTCATTAAAAAATTTTGCGTAGTGCTTTTTTCTATAGGTAAGTGTATTTTATTACTCTGCTTTTGTATTAATAGCGGCCTCACGGATCACCAGGCTCATCCTCATCGGTACTAAACGTGCTTTGCCCATGATCAATTGCCCTACATCGGAAGCCAGGAAATTGCTGAAGCCTGTAGC
>DATJDO010000345.1:0-3196 GCA_035497375.1 Chitinophagaceae bacterium
GTTGAAACCCTTCTTCTGAAACGGCCCGGGGCAGCAGGTACACACAGGCAAAGAATAGTATCGAAAAAGCGATCTGGAAATAGTTGATGATGTCTTTGAACTTGCCGGGTTTGGAAAAGCGCAGTACCAGCAAATAAGCACCATTGACCAGGAACAGGGCAATGATAGTCAGCAGGATAATAGCAAAAGGAAACCACAATACTGCTTTCCAGCCCTCCAGCAAGCCAAAGGTTACCCAGCCGGCCAGGGACATGGGCAATACAATGCGGAACAGGTAAATAAACATATGCAGCAGCCGCGATAACAAAAGCGTCCGTTCATTCACCGGCCGGGGCAGCAGGATTGTTTTGTCCCTGGTATCGAACAGTACCGTAGAAAAATCGGTGATCAGCATAACGCTTAGCATGACCAGGAACACGGAAAAATAAAGCCACAGGCCCATGAAGCGGTCATCGAGATGCAGGGGAAAGGTGTACATAAAACCGATGAGCATGGAAAGAAACACACCAAGCGCTGTCATAAAGCGCACTGGTTTTTTCTTTTTGGTCTGCTGCCGCCCCATGGCGATTGGACGGCGGTCATCCAGCATCAGCCTTACTTTCAGAATGGCCTTCAGGTGTGCAACATCGGCGCCCATACCTTTCCACAGCGCTTTGGGCAGCAGGATCAGGAAGAGTAAAAATTTATTCATCTGGCTTAGTTGTTGGAACGCATGGCCTGAGCAATATTGCCGGCGGTTTCATTCAGGTTTTCACTGGTGGTCATTTGTGCAAATATGGTCTCTAGGGAATTGCTGCTGCCTTCGCGCAGGGCTTCTATCGTGTCGTTGGCGATAATGGTACCTTTATCGATCAGTACGATCTTGTCTGAAACTTTCTCCACGACATCCATCATGTGGGAGCAATAAAAGATGGTCTTTCCCTCCTGTTTCAATACCTGTATCAGTTCTTTAACCACGATGACAGCATTGGCATCCAGGCCGCTCATGGGTTCGTCAAGGATCACGATGGAAGGGTTATGCAGGATACCAGCTGTCAGCAACACTTTCTGACGCATCCCTTTGGAGAAACTGTCCATACGCTGATCTATATTGTCCAGCAGGCCAAATGATTGCAGGATCTTAGTAGCCCTTTCTGTTACGAGGCTATCCGGCATATTGTACAAAGCACCTACAAAATGAAGGTATTCGTTAGGCGTCAGCAAATCGTACAGGTCAGCCAGCTCGGGCACATACCCGATCATTTGCTTCAGTGCGAGAATATCCTCTTTAATATCCCTGCCATTGACCAGCACGGTACCGGTATAATCCTGGATCACACCGGTCAGTATCTTCACTGTTGTGGACTTTCCTGCACCATTGGGGCCGATATAGCCGATCACCTGGCCCGGATAAATGTCAAGATTTACATGGTTTAATACGGTCTTTTCCCCGTATTGTTTGGATACATTCTGTATCGAAAGCAGCGGCTGCATATTCAATGTCTTTGAGTTCTTTGATTAAATAAAGGTAAGCAGTACCTGCACCAGGCCAATCATGAATCCCAGTACTGCACCAATAATTTCCACGAACCGGAATTCCTTATTCATAATCGCAACAAGGATCTCTTCCAGTTTGTCCGAAGAAAAAGCGGATACTTTCTGAGCGACCATCTGCTCTATATCAATCTTGCTGCTGAGATTATCGGCATACTGTCGCATCAGTTCGGGTAACATCACGTCAATCTCTTCCATCAGGCCTTCCTTTATAGGAGCCAGGGTACTGGCACTGACAAACATAGATAAAACGGGCATTTTCTGCGTCAGCTTATGCTCCAGGAAATGATCGATATGATCGCTGATGTACGGACGCACATCGTTCAGTTGGGATGGGTCGGAAATCTTCTTTGCAATATCGTCAAAGTGCAGTAATTCTGAAGCGACCAGCACACCCAGTTTTTGCGCAAATTTTTTCTGGCCTTTGGGAAAGATACCCTGTATCGTCAGGCCCAATATTTTTTTGGGCTCTCTGGGATGAAACAGCATTTTGATCGCGATCCAATTGGTGAACCAACCGATAAACGCGGAAATAAAAGGCAATAAATAGATGGTATACGACATATTGGTTGGTTGGTAAAGGTAAAATTAAACAGTTATCCATTGCTGCTCCTGCAAACTTTGGACGGCAGCGATCGCAGCTGCACTTACATTGCAAATCTGCGCGAAAGGGATCAGAGCTTGCCCTGCTCTTTCCATGTTGTTGTGCAGCAGGCTGAATTGGCGTGCATGGCCTTTGTCCTGCACGGACGATGTCGTAGAAAAACCCTTGAAACCATATCCGGTCAGGCGTTTCCAGTTCTCAAGCACAAGGGTCCGGCCTGCATGGTAGACTTCCACCCGTTCCTTATCATAAGCTTTATGGCCGTTTGAAAAATAGTTAATACTGGCGGTACTGCCATTGCTGAGTTGCAACAAAACCACAACATCCTCCTCGCTTTCCTGAAGCGCATTGGTGCAAACAGCTTTTACCAGGGCACCGGAAAGGAAGCAGGCCAGGTCTATAAAATGACATACTTCCCCGATGATCCTTCCGCCGCTGACTTCCTTATC
The DNA here is from genome assembly GCA_035497375.1 of Chitinophagaceae bacterium. Taxonomy (GTDB): domain Bacteria; phylum Bacteroidota; class Bacteroidia; order Chitinophagales; family Chitinophagaceae; genus Rurimicrobium. The sequence continues at coordinate 2,587 of DATJDO010000345.1, forward strand.
GCTTAACCAGCTGCCGGCGGGTACTTTTCCGGCATTGACAGTGATCACAATGTTGACAGGGGCATCCGGGCCGATCAATTGCTTCATGCGCTGAGCCAGCGGAGCATGCCGGCGGTTGAAACCCACATCGAGGGTACAGCCGGACTGTTCATAAGCCTCTTTAACTGCATCCAGCTCATCGTAAGACAAAGCCAGGGGTTTTTCTACGAAAACATGCTTGCCGGCCTGTAAAGCCATTATGCAAAGTGAAGCATGTGTATTGTGCCGGGTTGTAATGGCCACAGCACCAATACTTTTATCCTGCCAGAGTAATTCAAGGTCTGTAAGTGCCTGCGGGATATGAAATTGTTTGGCCATCTGCATGGCAGACAAGCCATTTTCACTAGCTATAGCAGCAATGGGTACGCCTGCCTTTTTCATCAGGGGGACAAGCACTTTTGCGGTAAAATTTCCTGCACCGATGATGGCGACAGTATTTCCCGCGGTATGGGCGTGCTCTTTTACTTGTAGGACACGAGACTGGTTTATATCCTGTTCATAACGGAAAAGGGTGGCAATATCCTTTGCAGCAGTAAGCGGATCGTACGCACAGGCATACTCACCTAAGGGA
>DATJDO010000346.1:0-3991 GCA_035497375.1 Chitinophagaceae bacterium
CAGCTCATCTTCGAAACGGACAAAGTAAATGGCCGCGGATGGGATGGTAGCTACAAAGGCAATGCCATGCCAATGGGCGTGTATGTCTATACGATCAGGGTATCCTTTGCCAATGGGATCAGCGAAAGTTACCATGGTAATGTGACGGTGTTGCGCTAACAATGCTGTTGTCGCTATACATACCGGCAGCGGGCGCCCATCGGCACCCGCTGCTTTTTTGTAAGCTTCTTTTAAGATAAAATGACAGGAATAGGAATACCTTTATCGCCATTCCGATAACGATATGCCCGATCAAAAAGTTACCTTGTTTTGGTTCAGAAGAGACTTGCGTTTAGAAGATAATGCAGGGCTATACCATGCCTTGCGATGCCATAAAAATGTATTGCCTGTTTTTATATTTGACGAGGAGATACTGCAGCAGCTGGAAGATAAGCAGGATGCCCGTGTCAATTTTATCTACCACACAGTGCAAGCGCTGAAGCAGCAGCTGAACGAATGGGGCTCGGACCTACTGAGCTTTTATGGTCAACCAAAAGAAATCTTTAAGGAGCTTTGTAAGACTTACGATATTCAGGCCGTGTATGCCAACAGGGATTATGAACCTTACGCCAGGGACAGGGATGCCGCGGTGAAGGATGACTTGGGAAAAAAGGGAATATCTTTTTTTACGTACAAAGACCAGGTGATCTTTGATGAAGCGGAAGTGACGAAGGATGATGGTAGCCCTTACACTGTATTTACCCCCTACAGCAAACGTTGGAAGGCTAAACTGAATGATTTTTATACACGGTCTTATCCAAACTTGCGATACCAGGCAAATTTCCTTGCAATAAAGCCTTCGAAAATGCTTTCGTTGCCGGACATAGGGTTTCGGGAGTTGGAAATAGAAGTTCCCAGTGCTAAGGTAAAATTGCCGGTGTTGCGCACTTACCAGGAAACGCGGGATTTTCCGGCCATGGAAAATGGAACAACGTGTTTCGGTATTCATTTCAGGTTCGGCACAGTCAGCATCAGGGAAATGGTCAGGCTGGCACAAAAACATAGCGAATCCTGGCTGAATGAATTAATCTGGCGTGAATTTTTTATGAGCATACTCTGGCATTTTCCGTACGTGCAGGAAAGTGCCTTTAAGCCCAAATACAATTTTATACCCTGGCGCAACAATGAGCAGGAGTTTCAGGCCTGGTGTGAAGGCCGTACGGGGTACCCGATTGTTGATGCCGGAATGCGGCAATTAAATGTAACAGGTTTGATGCACAACCGCGTGCGTATGATCACCGCCAGTTTCCTGGTCAAACACCTCTTGGTGGACTGGCGCTGGGGGGAAGCCTATTTTGCTGAAAAACTACTGGATTATGACCTGGCTGCCAATAATGGCAACTGGCAATGGGCGGCTGGCTGCGGTTGCGATGCGGCGCCGTATTTCCGGGTGTTTAACCCGTACGAGCAGACAAAGCGTTTTGATAAAGATCATGCCTACATTCGTAAATGGGTGCCGGAATTTGAGGAAGAAAGCTACCCTAAGCCGATTGTAGAGCATAAATTTGCACGGGAAAGAGTGCTTGAGGTGTACAGGAAAGCACTTCAGGGCTAAGCTCAATTTTTAAACCAGGAACAATAATGACCAGTACTAAGATTACTTGCCCGAGCTGCCATACGCAGTTTGAGCCGACAGATGCGCTGCGCGAACAGTTGCAAAATGACCTGCGCAGGCAGATGCAGGATTGGAAGGCACAGCAGGTAAAAGATTTTGAACAGAAAGAACGTGAATTCTCGATGGCGAAAGAGCAGCAGGAAAAAGCATTCCGGCAGCAATTGGAAACGCAACGTCAGGAATTGTCTGCACAAATAGCGAAAGAACAAGAGACAAAACTGAACGAGAAATTTGAAACACAGATTCGTCATCTGAACCAGACTAACCTGGATAATGAAGCCAGGTTGAAAGAAGCGCGACAGAAGGAGCTTGAATTTTTAAAGAAAGAACAAGACTTTAAAAATAAAGAAGAGGAATTGGAGATTCGGAAACAACAGGAATTGCTGGAAGCCAGAAAAGAACTTTCGCTGCAGGTGCGTAAGGAAGAAGAAGAAAAATCTAAATTGAAAGAACAGGAATTTCAATTTAAAATAAAAGAGAAAGAGCAGCAGCTGGAGCAGCAGATGAAACTCGTGGAAGAGATGAAACGCAAGGCAGAGCAGGGTTCTATGCAATTGCAGGGAGAAGTGCAGGAGCTGTTGCTCGAAGCTATGTTGCGTCAGCGTTTTCCTTTTGACCTGATCGAAGAAGTCGGCAAAGGGGTCAGGGGAGGGGATTGCGTGCATATTGTCCGCAATCAGTTTGGCCAGGAGTGTGGTAAGATCGTCTATGAAAGTAAACGGACCAATGCCTTCAGCAATGACTGGATCGAAAAAGTAAAGGCCGATATGCGCAGTAAAAATGCGGATATCGCTGTGATTGTCACACAGGCATTACCCAAAGATGTGACTTCGTTTGGTTTGAAGGATGGGGTGTGGATCTGTTCATATAAAGAAGCAGGTACCCTGGCACTGATGCTGAGGGAGCAAATTCTGAAAGTATACCAGGTGATGCAAAACAGCGAAAACAAAACAGATAAAATGTCCCTGCTGTATGGGTACCTGACCAGCAACGAGTTTTCTGAACAATGGAAAGCGATCAGGGAAGGATTTCAGTCTATGAAAAGCTCCATACAGAAAGAAAGAGATGCTATGGAAAAGCTCTGGAAGGCCAGGGAAAAACAACTGGAAAAAATATTGCTGAATGCTGCGCATATCAAAGGATCGGTAGAGGGGATTTCCGGGTCGACCAATATCGATTTTGACCTGATCGAAGGCGACGATATGTTGCTGATCGAATAGGCTTACGCGGCCATAGAAAATGAAAATGCAGGATCATAAAGGCCCGGGTGCTACATTTGTACTCCCGGTATAAACAGTATGAGTTTAAAAGATGTGTTACATTGGCGCTATGCGCCGAAAAGGATGAATGGGCAAAAGGTGTCAGAAGAAAGCATTGAGTCTATCATCAGAGCGGCGCAATATGCTCCCACCTCAATGGGGCTGCAGCCCTTCACGCTGTACCTGATCGAACAACGGGACTTGCTGGAGCAGATCAGGCCGGTGGCGTATAATCAGCCCCAGATCACAGAAGCTTCGCATCTTTTATTGTTTGCCGGTTATACCAAATTGTCCGGCCATCATATTGATGCCTACCTGGAAAATATCATGACAATACGGGGTGCCAGTGCAGAAAGCCTTGAGCCTTTCCGTAAGTCTATGATGCGCTTTGCGCAAAGCAGCAGCGACGATCAGATAAAAATATGGGCTGCCAACCAGGCTTATATAGCATTGGGCTTTGCGATTGCAGAAGCCGCTTTGTTGGGTGTAGATGCTACACCCATGGAGGGTTTTGATATCAACGGTATGGATCAGTTGCTGGGCCTGCACCAGCAGGGCCTGAGCAGCATTGCTTTGCTCGCCATTGGCTACCGGGATGAAGAGAATGATTTTCTTGCCTACGAGAAAAAGGTGCGGAGGCCGCTAGACAAACTGGTGGTCCGATTCCCACAACAGTAATTCCAACTCCGCCAGCATAATCGCAGTTGCGCCCCAGATGATCACATTGTCCTGTACCTTGTAGGCATTTACCCTGCGCCTGATATCGGGGAAGGCGGGAGACACCACCTCTGTCTCGGTCTTTGCAGCAGCAGAAAAAAGGTCAGATAGTTTGATCTCCAGTACAGCCTGCACTTCGTTCGGGCTGATCACAAACTCCGGAACGGTTTCAAGATATCCTACGTAAGGGAATACATTGAAATTGCTGACCACCACATAAACGGGGCTCATGGCGCCCAGTACCTTTATCGCTCCTGCGGGGATGCCGATTTCCTCGAAGGTTTCCCGCAAAGCTGTGACCTGCAGTTCTTTGTCCTCCTCCTCATAACGTCCGCCGGGAAAGCCGATCTGACCGCTGTGC
>DATJDO010000347.1:0-12314 GCA_035497375.1 Chitinophagaceae bacterium
GCCATAAAACGCTAAACCCCTATTCCGAAGCAAGTCCGCTTACCCAAAAGTAATTGTACAGAACAATGGTAGAAAAATTTATACAGAGACCGGTGTTGTCTCTCGTGATCTCTTTGATCATTACCCTGCTGGGGGTGCTGGCATTGGTGGGGCTGCCCGTTACCCAGTTTCCGGATATCGTGCCCCCTTCCGTAGTGGTAACGGCCAACTATAACGGCGCCAATGCCGAAGTGTGCGCCAAAGCGGTTGCTACCCCATTGGAGCGCGCCATTAACGGGGTGCCGGGTATGACCTATATGAACTCCGTGAGCAGCAACAACGGCGTCACCATCATACAGGTGTTTTTTAAAGTGGGCAGCGATCCGGACCAGGCAGCGGTGAATGTGCAGAACCGGGTGGTCACCGTACTGGATGAACTGCCCGAAGAAGTGATCAAAGCAGGGGTCACCACAGAAAAGGAAGTCAATAGTATGCTGTTGTACCTCAATGTGTTCAGCAAGGATAAGGAAATGAATGAAGAGTTCATTTACAACTTTGCCGATATCAACGTGTTGCAGGAGTTGAAAAGGATCGACGGAGTGGGCTTCGTTGAGATCATGGGTGCGCGGGATTATTCCATGCGTATATGGCTAAAGCCCGATCGTATGATCTCTTACAATATTTCCCCCGAAGAAGTGATTGCACGCCTGCGGGCGCAGAATATTGAAGCGGCACCGGGTGTGGCGGGAGAAAACTCCGGCCGCAGCAAAGCGGTGAAACAATATGTACTGAAATACACCGGCAAGTTCAACACCATAGACGATTACAAGAATCTTGTGCTCCGGGCCAGTGATGAAGGCGGACTTGTACGGGTAAAGGATATTGCGGAAGTGGAGTTCGGTACGGTAAGCTATGATATGGTCTCTAAAATGGACGGGCAGCCTTCGGCTTCCATCATGATCAAACAGCGCCCCGGGTCCAATGCCCAGGAGGTGATCGAAAATATCAAGGCCAAAATGCAGGAATTGAAGGAAACCTCTTTTCCCCCGGGTATGGACTTCAACTACGCCTATGACGTTTCGCGCTTCCTGGACGAAAGTATCAGTGAAGTGATGCGCACCTTGTTTGAAGCCTTCCTGCTGGTCTTTATCATCGTATTCCTGTTCCTGCAGGATTTCCGGTCTACACTGATTCCGGCTCTTGCCGTGCCTGTGGCCCTGATCGGTACGATGGCCTTCCTGCAGCTGTTGGGTTTTTCCATTAATATGCTGACCCTTTTTGCCCTGGTACTGGCCATCGGTATCGTGGTAGACAATGCCATCGTGGTGGTGGAAGCGGTGCATGTAAAAATGGAGGAAGATCATTTGCCGGCGCGCGAAGCCACTATAGCCGCCATGAAAGAGATCAGCGGTGCCATTATTGCGATCACGCTCGTGATGTCTGCCGTATTTGTGCCGGTGGCCTTCCTGTCCGGCCCCGTCGGTGTTTTCTACAGGCAGTTTTCGCTGACCCTGGCCATTGCCATTGTGATCTCCGGCATCAATGCCCTCACCCTGACACCCGCTTTGTGTGCCCTGATGCTGAAAGCTCCTGCTCATGGCAGAAAAGGCTTTTTCGGCAAGGTGTTTACGGTGTTCAATAAAGGATACGACAAGACGGAAAGCAAGTTCGGAGCGCTCATTAACCGCTTCGGTAAAAGAAAATCCGTCACGATAGGTATCCTGTTGTTTTTCTGCCTGGGTACCTGGGGTGCAGCCAAAATACTGCCTTCAGGGTTTATTCCTGCAGAGGACCAGGGTATGATCTATGTGAATGTAACGACACCTGCCGGTTCTACTGTGGAGCGTACAGAGCAGGTGCTGAATGAAGTCAGTGCCGTCACTACTAAAATGGGGCAGGTGGACAACATCAGCACCCTGGCGGGGTACAGCCTGATGAGTGAGATATCCGGTGCCTCCTATGGTATGGCGATGATCAACCTGAAGCCCTGGGGTGCGCGGAAAGAATCCATAGACGAACTCATTGCACAGCTGAAGCAGAAAACAGCGCATATATCAGATGCCTCTATCGAATTTTTCCTGCCGCCTACAGTACCAGGCTTTGGTAATGCTGGTGGTTTTGAGCTGCGCTTGTTGCAGAAGAACAAGAATGTCAACCCGGAGCAGACTGCAAAAGTAACCGGGGACTTTGTAAAAGCACTCAGGGAAAGCAAAACCCTGAACGGAGCCTATACCGGTTTCGATCCCAGCTTTCCGCAATACATGATCCATATAGACCAGGATATGGCGGCACAGAAAGGCATTACCGCCAACCAGGCTATGAGCACCCTGCAGGCTTTGATCGGCAGCTACTATGCCACTAACTTTATCCGCTTCGGGCAAATGTATAAGGTGATGCTGCAGGCATCGCCGGAATACCGGGAAAAGCCGGAAGACATCCTGAGGCTGAAGGTGAAAAATGATAAAGGCGAAATGGTGCCCTTCTCCACCTTCATTCGTATGGAGCGTGTATATGGCCCTGAGCAGATCAATCGCTACAATATGTACCCTGCTGCGATGATCACCGGCGATGCTGCTGCAGGATTCAGCAGCGCACAGGCCATTGCAGAAGTAGAAAGCATTGCTCAAAAAAGCTTACCGCAGGGGTACAATATAGAATGGTCCGGTATTACCCGCGAGCAGATCTTGTCCGGCAACCAGGCCGTCTATATTTTTATCGTGTGCCTGGTATTCGTGTACTTGCTGCTGGCGGCACAGTACGAAAGCTTCCTGTTGCCGCTTCCGGTATTGCTCTCGCTTCCTGCGGGTATCTTCGGAGCCTTCCTGTCGCTGAAGCTGGCCGGCCTGGAGAACAACATTTATGCCCAGGTGGCGCTGGTGATGCTCATCGGGCTTTTAGGTAAGAATGCCATTCTTGTCATTGAGTTTGCAGAATTGAAACGTAAGGAAGGCGCTTCCGTATTTGAAGCTGCAAGGGCGGGTGCCGTATCCCGCTTACGCCCGATCCTGATGACTTCCTTTGCTTTTGTAGCTGGGCTGATCCCGTTGTGTATTGCCAGTGGCGCAGGAGCCATGGGCAACCGCTCTATCGGTACAGCCGCCGCAGGAGGCATGCTGTTCGGTACGGTTTTCGGCTTGCTGATTATCCCCGGACTGTATATTCTTTTTGCCGGTTTGGGAAAGAAAAAAACAACATCACCCCATCTCTAAAACAGGTTCATTGTCCCTCAGTGTTATGAAAAGATCCAAAAACAAGTCTTATATTATTTACCCGGCACTGGCCCTGATGCTGGCATCCGGCTGCAAGTCGGTGCGCAGCACTGTACTGGAGGAACCGCTTAAGGTTCCTGCGACATTCCCTGAAAATACGATAGCACAAGCGGCCCAATCTTCTTCCTGGAAGGAGTATTACCTGGATAAAGACCTGGCCGTACTGGTGGAGACCGCTTTGACAAATAACCAGGATATCCGTATGGGCCTGCAACGGATCCTGGTGGCCGAGGCACAATCTATAAGGGCCAGGGCGGCCAATCTGCCTACCCTGAATGCGGCAGCTTCTGCGGCGGCAGACAAGTATGGTGATTATACAATGACGGGCGTGGGTAACTACGACACCAATTTGTCGCAGAATATAGATGAAGATCAGAAAGTGACGAACCCGGCGCTTGATTTCTTCCTGGGACTGCGCAGCAGCTGGGAGCTGGATATCTGGGGTAAGATCAAAGCACAGCGCAAATCGGCAAAAGCGAACTATATGGCCAGCGTGGAAGCGCAAAAATGGTTCCGCACACAGGTGGTGGCACAGGTTGCAGAGCGCTATTATGAATTGATGGCGCTGGACAACCAGCTGGAGATCATCGGGCAGAATATTGCCTTGCAAACGAAAGCGGTAGAGATCGCAGAAGCGCAAATGGCCGGTGGCCGTACCACGATACTGGCCGTAAAGCAGTTCCAGGCCCAGGTACAGCATTCCGAAAGCATTGCAGCAGAAACGCGCCAGCAAATCCGGGCTACGGAAAATGAACTGAACCTGCTGCTGGGCCGTTTTCCGCAGGAGGTGCAGCGCAAGGGCAATATCCTTTCATACACTCCGGGCGCCTATTTTCAGTTGGGTAACCCGGAGGCCGTACTGGCGGGCCGGGCCGATATCCGGCAGGCCGAGCTGGAGCTGGCCGCTTCCAAAGCGGATATTGTCGCAGCAAAACGTGCATTCTTCCCCTCACTGTCCCTGAATGCCTATGCCGGTTACAATGCCTTCAAGGCTCCATTGTTGTTTTCTCCCGGCTCGCTGGCCGCAGGCATACTCGGAGGGCTTACCGGACCGGTGTTCAACCAGAAGGAACTAAAGACAAGATTTGCTATAGCCGATGCCGCGCAGCAGAGTGCCTTCTTCAACTATCAGAAAAAAGTCATCCAGGGCTATACGGAGATCCACACACAGATGCAGAGCATAGACCAGTTCCGGCAAGCCTACGAACAGAAACAGGGGGAAGTCTCCACTTTAAACGATGCCATAAGTGCGGCCAATGAATTGTATGTAGGTGGGTACATCAATTACCTGGAAGTGGTGACAGTACAAAGAAACATTCTTGAAGCTCAGATAGAACAGATCAGGCTGAAGCATAAGCTGATTGATGCCAATATCGCTTTGTACCGGGCTTTGGGAGGAGAGTAATGCCAGTGGCTTGTAACGAGGGGATGATCTTGTTGCAGAAAAAGTTCAACAATTTTCATTTTTTCTGTATTATTGGGCTGTTATGCAATTCTGGACACGACTTTTCAATCTGCATGTCGGCGAAGACGACAGGGGTAGGACACTGGAAAATGTAAAAGCCAATATCTCTTTCTCCGGTGCGAACCTTTGGGTGCTGGCCTGTGCGATCATCGTAGCGTCGGTGGGGCTCAACGTCAATTCTACTGCAGTCATTATCGGGGCCATGCTCATCTCCCCCCTGATGGGACCTATTGTAGCCTCAGGTTTTGCGTTGGCGATCTATGATTTTGCCCTGTTGCGGCGTGCGCTGAAAAACCTGTTCATTGCTACACTGGCCAGCCTGCTCGTATCGTTTATCTATTTTTATATCAGTCCGTTCAAGGATGTGCAGTCTGAGTTGCTGGCAAGGACGGCTCCCAATATTTATGACATACTTATTGCCTTCTTCGGGGGGCTTGTCGGTGTTATTTCTATCACCCGGGTAGAAAAAGGGAACCCCATTCCCGGGGTAGCGATTGCCACAGCTTTAATGCCACCCCTGTGTACGGCAGGCTATGGGCTGGCAACGGGGCATTGGCGTTTTTTCCTGGGTGCCTTTTTCCTGTATTGCATCAACTGCGTTTTTATTTGCATAGCGACCTTCGTTATCATAAAATACCTGAAATACCCGAGCAAAGAACAGGTAGATGCGCGACACCAGAAGCAAGTCAAGTATGGCATTACAATCATCATGATCCTTATGATCGCGCCCAGCATTTACTTTGCCTACTCGTTATACCGGCAGCAGGCATTCAACCAGGCCGCCAATGATTTTGTACAAAAAGAACTTGTGGAACGGGGCAATGTTGTCATTTATAAGGAAACGCTGTTCCGCCAGAGTCCGCGCATCATCCGGCTGGGTTTCCTGACCCGTCATGTCAATAAACTGGAACTGGATACCTTAAACAGAAAATTGCTTCAATATGGTCTGGCAGATACCAGGATAGAAGTCATGCAGGATTCAGCAGACAATGTGCAGGTACTGAAAAGCAGCATACTGAACGAAATAAAAACCAAAACACTGGTGCATGATGAGGCGGAGCTCAGGATCAGGCAACTGGAGACCCAGCTGAATTCCGGTAAATACAATGACCTGCAGATGACGCGCGAAGCGCAATCCCTGTTTGCCGGCCTGCACTCCGTTTCTATTGCCGATCACCAATATTACACAGGTAAGGACAGTGTGATCAAAATACCGGTATTGATCTACACTTCAGAAAAACCCCTGCCTGCAAAAGAAGAGCAGAAATTCAGTGCATGGATAAAGCAACGATTGTCGCTCGACACGCTTTGGATCATCCGGTACTGACCGGTCTTTTGCGGCAGCTCCGAAGGTGTATATAGAATTTTCGAAGAGGTATCATGCTTTTACAGCAAGTATAAACCACTTGTGACTTGCTGAAAAATTGTTCTGTCCGAATGTTTTTTGTGCAGATCTGCAAGGAGCCTTCCCATTTTCTACACGTGTATTAAATAGTTAAATTCCTTTAAATCAAGCCATAGATAATATTTATATATTGATTAAATATAAAATATCGTTTTATGAATTTCATTAATGAATAGATTATAGTCTATTCTGGCATAAATATTGCATATACTTCTTCATAGACTTTGTAAAAAAGCGAACTAAAATATGAAGGATTAAATTACTATGAAATATTTATTGTGTGCATTACAGCTAATCTTCAGAGAATACTTACAACCTGCAACTTTTAACCATACTGTAAAGTATATAAGCCATAGAAAGTGGCTTAGTCTATTTGTTTTTTGTCTTTTTGGTTTGTTATGTAGCGGTACTGTATTGGGCCAATCACCTACACTGAGCTATCCTGTTTCAGCACAAAACCTGACCAGGGCTTACAGTAGGGGGCTGCTTACCGTAAAATTAGTATTCAATGGTATTTGTTCCGGCACTAATACTGTACGGGTCAGTTTCCCTTCTTCTGTGACTTATGTGCCCGGTACCATAACTAAGACTTCCGGCACTGCAGGGGTCACGATCGCAGAAAGCAGTATCGCGAATCTGAGTCGTCCCGAATTCAATATATCGGGTGTCTCGGCTGTCGCAGATGAGATCACATTCTCTGTCGCCCGCCGGGCCGGCTGTGGAGAATTGGCATCAGTAAAGGATACCGTTTACTTTATATCGGGGGCCGGTTGTTCGGACGTCTCAGATATAGCGGGTAGTGTAAACAGTTACAATATTTTATCGCCCGCCTTGTCTCTTACCCCTCCTCCTACACTCACCGGTGCTGTGATCGGTACCACCGTTACCCGTACCAGCAAGATTACTAATGGCGGTACAGGGGCTACAGACACTGTGCGTTTTTATATCGTATACTCCGGGGGAGGTATTGTAAACAGTAGTGGGACCAATGCTATTATGGCCAACGGCACAAGTTTTACACCCAGCAGCATAAATGGCGATACTTTGTTTTACAAATTTTTTGGTGCTGCTGTGTTTGGAGGAGACAATAAACTGGACAATTCGGAAACAGTAACGGTAGAGGAGCCAATCAGAGTGATCAAATGCAACACGAATACTATTTATAGCAGCGCCTGGGGTAAGTACGAATCCGTGATTTGTGAACAGACAGTAGCCAGCTCGGTACTCAAGGGTAGCCTGCAGTACAATACGGATAACAAAATAGAGCTGGGCGGGGTGGCCGCAGGAGCATACCTGGTACGCGTTATCGGGAGCGAAATCGTACACACCCGGCAAATACGGATTGGTATCCAGTAATCATGGTGCAGTGCTATATTCAGATGCTTTTGTGCAGGAAGGGCAGGGGGAGCAGCGTCAAGTTGTTATGTGCCAGGAAACACTGTCCAGGGATTGCTCTCCTTGGCTTCCTCTCCTGTTATTGCCAACAAGCTGAGTAACTTAAACCACAAACTGTTTCTCCATATCCTCACTACTACGCTGATAGCAGGCAGGCGGCAAGCATAGGTATCTATGACAAAAAGGGAGCTGTAGGGAAAGCACAGCCTTTATTCAACGGCATCTGCTTCGTTTCCGACTGCAAATCATTTTATCACTCCGGAACAGGACAATAGAATAAAGATCCCGGCACTTATTTCATCATGCTGATGAATTATAAGCGCGCACACCTGCAGGTCCGGATAGGAAAAGAGTGGCTGGTTTCTATATACCCCTGCCCTCTGCAGACCTGCCCTCCAACAGCTAGCCTGCCGGTGCGGGCGGCTACGGATGCATCTGAAACATCCCATAATGCAGGAGGGGTGCGTCAGCATTCAGAATGAAGGAGACAGGCATTGAACTATGAAATTATAACTCATATATTTAATGTATAAATATTATATATAGACATTGTTCTAAGAATGGCTCTATATTTGTTATAAACAGGGTATTCCTTTCCGGTAGAGCATTTCTGTGGTGAAAACACAGAAGGAATAGAAATCTGGTAAAGGGACTTTTTTGATCAAACCTTATAATAATCAAATCTTATGAGAAATGTTTTCCTGTTATTTTTTCTGGCTTTCTTTGGTGGACACGCCGGGGCACAGTTGCGCGTTGTCGAGCTGAATAAAATGTATCACCAGTTCAACAATGGAGCCGAGCTCCCGGCCGAGCGGAATTTTATGGTCAATTCACCGATTGGTTCCGAAGTCAGCATGGTGGTCATGCAAGTCAACAATACAAATTTTCGTCATGGTACCTATCTGTATGAGTCGGTATGGGAAAGAGGGGTAGAGCCGGCATCTGTAGCGCAGTTGATCAGCCACTATAAACTCAGGCAAAATGCTTCCTACAGTTTCAGGTTTTTATACTACCGGGATATTTCCGCTGGCGAACGTGTACAAATGGAGCAATTGCTTACCCAGACCTGTTACGCATCCTTACAGGGCAGTATCAGCGAAAAACGTTCTAAATATAAGCTGCAGAGCAGCCCGCGTGAAATATACAGGCTACTGAACTATACCCTTCAGGAAGGCCTGAAATATTACCGGCAGCGCAAGCTTTTCCAGGGCAGCAACGAATTTTCAGAACTGGTACAACTGCAAATTAAAAACACGGTAAAGCATCAAATAGATGCCGGCCTGGATGGCGTGAGCAACATGGAAAATCTGAAACAAGAGATTGCTGCTGAAATCAAAATGATCATCAATACCTATGATTATATTATTGAGGAGGAATTTGAAGTGCTGGATTACGAAACCGAAAAACTCAGTAGTGCACTGGCTTTAAATATAGGGTATGGCGGAATTTACCGGAGCGGCGATGTGAACAATCTGAAATACTATGATGCGCCTTATGCAGGAGTCAGCTTTTCTTTCGGAAACAGGATTTTCAGCAGCAATTTCTGGAACAATACTTCTCTGAGTGCCGGGGTTTTCCTGAAGAACTTCAATCCTTCTCCGGTGACAGAGGTGTCAGGTCCTGTTGTCAATCTGCCCTTGTATGCCGCATTCGGATACAGAGTCTTTAACTACTTCAAGATCAATGCGGGTGCCGCAGTAATGGAAGAACGCAATCGGCAGACCGGCAACAAGCGCATCGTGGCCCAGCCTTTTATAGGACTCAGCCTGGAAATGTATTTATGGATGGGATTTAATAAAAGGAGGTAAACATGATGAAGCAACTATTCTTCAAAACCATACCTGTATTCTCATTCATGTTGCTCCCTGTACAAGACTATGCCCAGGGACTCCAGCGGTATACCAATAGTCTTTTTGCTGAATATGGATTTGTGCAGTACAATAACAACAGCAGAGAATGGCTCGGTGATAACAGCAACCTGTTGAGTTTTGGCCTGGGTTACCATAAAAATGTGGCTGGATTTCTTGGATTGGGCCTTAAAGTAAAGCATTACGAAACGGTCAGACCAGAGGGTAATATCTTTAATTCCAATGCTATTCAGTTCCAGGTTCGCTTACAAAGACCGCGTATCAGCCGCACATTCAGGCTGCGACGCTTTAATCCTTATCTCGAAGCAGGCTTTGGTTATGCAAACGAATACAGGAACAAGGATGCAGACCAGTTTTCAGCAGAATATACTTATGCCGCTCTGGCAGCCGGCATAGATTACAGCTTCAGCGATCATTGGTCGTTGGGGGTACAGGGGGAATACCGTTTGTCGGGAAAAGATGTCTCCACTGTTGTAGAGCAGTGGCGCAATTCATTAAATCCCTTCAATACCGCTTCGGTGCGGCTCAATTTTTACTTTGGCCGCAACAGGCAGCGACCTGCTGTGCCCCGCATCTATACACGGCAGGCAACAACTCTACCCACAGACAGTATGTACCGTGGGGCTGCCAATACAGCTCCCGTACATCGGGACACACATAAGCTGCTTTCTGTACCCGTGGCAGCGGGCGCTACGCTGTATCCGCAGGCAAACACAGTGACCATAAAGGATAGCGCATTCATGCGGATTGTGAATGCTGATGCGGTAAAGAGCAAGATCGACACTACAAATGTACTGCTGTCTGAACCGGCAATACGCCATGTACAGAATCCCCGGGATACGACGGTGCTGCTTAAAAAGTATACGATAACCAACCAGCGTGCTGCAATTGTGGTAAAAGGGGCAACAATGGATACTGCCCGGGCAATAGCGCAGCAGGGTACAATGATACAAACCGATACCACGGCATTGATAGCGAAAATCGTTTCGCTTCAGGAAAAAGATACAACAATACAGGAGCAACCGATTGCCCGGTCGGAAATTGATACGCTGATGGTAACTGATACAAGCACCCGGTCCAGACCGGAAAATGATACTACAGTCGTTAAACCAGGCAGCGAACAGCCTTTGGCAAGGCCGGATACGGTGTTGCGGACGATACGGGACACCGTAACCCTGTACAGGCGCGACACGGTGACCGTGCTTCAAAGAGACACAGTCGTGCAGCAGAAACGAGATACCGTCATTGTGGAAAAAACCGCTGCGAAGATCATGCCGGAAAAAGGGGCAACGATTATATCCCATGTTGATTCTGTCAGGAGCAATGTCCCTCCCGGGGACGCCGCTAAACGGATCAGTACAGAATCCGGCAATAAGGAAAGTGCAGCGCAAACCCGTATGCGGACTGGCAACAGTACAGTGGATGAAAGCGCGGATCAGCAGTTGGAGCAGCGTTTGAAACAAATAGAGGCGGAAAATGCAGTTCTGCAAAACAGATTACGGGAATCAGAAAACCGGAGCAGCAACCCTGTCCCTGTTCAGAATCCTCCAGCACGCCCGCCTGTATTGACGCCTGCAAGTACGGGCAAAAATAACACCAACCTTGTCGTGCTCCCTGTAGGCCTGGGTAGTGGTAAAAAGGAGAAAACGAAATCAAGTGATAAAGAGCAACGCCTGATGGTAAACAGACAGGATTCGATGTTGAACCAGTTGTCCCTGATACAGACCAGGCTGGAACAGCTACAAAGACAACAGTTGGATACACTTACCGGATTAAACGATTCTGTACAGCAGGTTGATACAAACGGGATGCCGGGGTTAAGTTCTGATACGTTGAGCCGGCTGCATACAGGCAAAATCCGTACTGATTCCGTACAGCAAGCCATGGCACAGCAGATCCGGCAGCTCAGCAAAGAGAATGAGGCACTGCAACAAATGATCGGTACCGTAAGCGGAATGACCCTGGAGAACGACAGCAGCGCGCAGCCGAAACCAGTAGAACATGATGTGTTTTTCAACGTAAACCAATATAAACCGGACACCTTGGTGCTGCAGCAATTGCAAGCTTTTTCCGGTACACTCCGTTCCAGTGGGGCCTACTGGATTTTGTTGGAAGGGTTTACAGATAAGAGCGGTAATGCGGCCTACAACCTGCAACTCTCCAGGAAAAGGGTGGCAGCTGTAAAAGCCGTTTTAATAGAAAAGGGAATACCAAAAGAACATATCCTTGAAAAAACATTTGGCAGCCGCTTTTCTACCGGTTTGACCAATAGCCATGACCGGAAAGTACGGATTACCCAGATTTTAAGATGAGGAGTGAGTAAAAATTCAGGCAAGACCGGCTGGTAAGCTGCCTGATTTTACAATCCTGAACGTATTTTTCCACAGTGATGATAAGGCCTTTTTATAGCCTTGTCATTTCTTTAACAAAAAAAATGGTTGATCTGTCAACTATATGTTTACCTTTGTGTCATGAAAATGGAAGACACGCAGAAACTGACAATGTTCCGGGTGATAGAACTGCACAAAGCCATCTATAATAAATCAAACAAGATTATTAATAAAGACGGCTGGGGATTACAGGTAGAGCAATTACCGGTATTGATGATTCTTTACTTTTCCGGGGCCAGCTCGCAGCAGGATATTGCCGATAAGCTGATCAGGGATAAGTCATCTGTCTTGCGCAGCGTGGTTTCCCTGGAGAGCAAGGGTTTTCTTGTGACGGCGCAGGATCCTTTTGATAAGCGCAAGAAAATGGTGCAGCTCAGCAATGCCGGCAAAAAACTCGGCGACATCATCGCAGCAGAAATCACCAAACTGGATAAACTCCTGTTTGCCTGCCTGGATGCACAGGAAACAGAACAGTTTCATGCGCTCCTCAAAAAATGCGAAGCAAGCATTAATGAGCTGTGATATTTTTTGCCCAAATAGTTG
>DATJDO010000348.1:0-3811 GCA_035497375.1 Chitinophagaceae bacterium
CCATGATTACACTCCAGCCATCAGTATTCAGGCGCAAACCACCGCTGATCTCTTTGGTAATCGGTTTTGGCTTTTTAATGATTGGTTTGGGAAGCGGGAGCGGTTTTGCCGTACTGTCTTTGCTCGAATAAACCTGCGCAAAAAGATCAGTATTGGGGGCTATACTGTAAAGCAATACAATAAGATACTTCCAAAGGCCACGCATACGAAGTGAAAAGTCGTTTGTTCAATAAGATAATAAAGGTAAGTGATTTAGTGCTCTTAGTAAACATCAATGTTTTAAATTGTATTATAGCTGCAATACGGGAACGATGCAGCGAAAAACGTACATTTGCCACCTTAAAATCCTCTGGAAATTAAAACAACATATGCAAACGGAAAAAATAAAATTTGGTACGGACGGTTGGCGTGCGATCATTGCAAAAGAATATACGGTTTATAATGTAGCCCGGGTTGCTCAGGGTCTGGCAACGTGGTTAAAAAGCAAGGGAGATCAAAACACAGTTGTTATCGGCCATGATTGTCGCTTCGGAGGCCAGATGTTTGCAGAAACAGCCGCGGCAGTTTTGTGTGCAAACGGCATTAAAGTATTGCTGGCCAAAGGTTTTGTCAGTACGCCAATGGTTTCTATGGGTGTTTTGCATTTGAATGCCCAGCAGGGTGTGGTCATCACCGCATCGCATAACCCTGTGGGCTATAACGGTTTTAAATTGAAAGGGCCACATGGCGGTCCTACCAGCCCTAAAGAAATAGCAGAGGTGGAAGCATTAATCCCCGATGAAATAGAGGTGCCACTTACTAGTGTTACCCAATTCAAAGAGCAGGGCCTGCTGGACTATGTAGATCTGGAAAAAATGTATATCGACTACTTGAAGGGTAAGTTCGATTTTGAAAAACTGAACAACTCACCCTTTAAGCTGGCCTACGATGCCATGTTCGGCGCCGGTCAAAATGTGATCCGTAAATTATTGCCAGCTGCCGTGCTCCTGCACTGCGACGATAACCCGGGCTTCCTCGGACAAGCTCCTGAACCGATAGACAAAAACCTGAAAGAACTCTCTGCTACCATGGCTGCTACACCCGAGCTGAAACTGGGCCTGGCAACAGACGGCGATGCCGACCGCATCGGACTTTTTGATGAGGATGGAAATTTTGTAGACTCCCACCACATTATCCTGCTGTTGATTCAATACCTGCACCAGCACAAAGGCCTGAATGGTAAAGTAGCCATCGCATTTTCGGTAACGGACCGCGTAAAACGCATGAGCGAAGCCTATGGATTGCCTGTGGAGGTAACACCGATCGGCTTTAAATACATTAGCGAGATCATGACCAAAGAAGACGTGCTGGTCGGCGGTGAAGAAAGCGGAGGCATTGCCGTAAAAGGGCATATTCCTGAACGCGATGGTATCTATGACGGCCTCCTGATCTATGACCTGATGACCCAGACGGGTAAAACACTGAAGCAATTGTGCGACGAAGTATATGCCGTAGTCGGCACCTTCAGCTATGACCGCCTGGACCTGACGATTGAAAATGAAAAGAAAGAAAGCATCATTGCTAAAGCACTGGCAGGAGAATACCCACAATTCGGAAAATATACTTTCAATAAAGTAGAAACGATAGACGGCGTGAAATACCACCTGGACAATGGCGGCTGGATGATGCTGCGCGCTTCGGGTACAGAGCCGCTGCTGCGTGTGTATGCCGAAGGCAACAGCAAGGAAGAAACCGCAGATATACTGGAAAACATCAAAAAAACGATTCTATAATCATATTATAATCAACAAATTCAATGTCAGCAACAACAGGACAACGCGTCATTAAATCACCTACAGGTACTACCCTCACCTGCAAAGACTGGGTAACGGAAGCGGCTTACCGGATGCTCCAGAACAACCTGGACCCCGAAGTAGCCGAACGCCCGGAAGACCTCGTCGTTTATGGGGGTATTGGAAAAGCTGCCCGTAACTGGGAAAGCTTCGATAAAATACTGGCCTGCCTCAGAGACCTGAACGAAGATGAGACGCTGATGGTACAAAGCGGCAAACCTGTGGGTGTGCTGCGCTCTCATAAAAATGCACCCCGTGTCCTGATCGCGAACTCTAACCTGGTGGGCCGCTGGGCCACCTGGGAGCACTTCCGCGAACTGGAAGCCAAGGGCCTGATGATGTACGGGCAAATGACTGCCGGCAGCTGGATCTATATCGGATCACAGGGTATTGTACAAGGCACCTACGAAACCTACCTTTCACTGGCCAACCAGCACTTCAACGGCACCCTGAAAGGCACCCTGAATGTGACTGCCGGGCTCGGCGGCATGGGTGGCGCTCAGCCTTTGGCCATTACGATGAATGAAGGCGTTTGCCTGGCTGCAGATGTAGAGGAATGGCGCATCCAGAAACGCCTGGATACACGCTATATCGACAAAATGTTCCAGGACATTGATGCGGCTATTGATGAGTCGCTGCGCGCCAAAGCTGCGGGAGAAGCCATTTCTATCGGTGTGGTCTGCAATGCTGTAGACTTATTGCAAAGACTGATTGACCGGAACATTATACCGGATACGCTGACTGACCAGACTTCGGCCCATGATGAACTGGTAGGCTATTTCCCGGAAAACATGAGCGTGGACGAAGCCAATGCCTTGCGTGAAAGCGACCCCGAACGTTACAAATCCCTGTCGCTGGACACCATGGCCCATCACGTCAAACTGATGCTGGAACTGCAACAACTCGGCGCGATCACCTTCGATTACGGTAACAACATCCGCGGGCAGGCTAAAGACAAACGTGGTGTCGCTAACGCATTTGACTTTCCCGGCTTTGTCCCGGCCTACATCCGTCCCCTGTTTTGTGAAGGCAAAGGCCCTTTCCGTTGGGTAGCGCTGAGTGGAGACCCTGAAGATATTTATACAACAGACAAAGCTTTAGCCGAATTGTTCCCGGAAAACCAGGGACTGCAACGCTGGCTGACATTAGCCAAAGACAAGATCGCCTTCCAGGGCCTGCCTGCACGCATTTGCTGGCTGGGTATGGGTGAGCGCGAAAAAGCCGGCCTCTTGTTTAACCAATTGGTACGCGAAGGCAAAGTAAAAGCTCCTATTGTGATCGGCCGCGATCACCTGGATTGCGGATCTGTAGCCTCCCCCAACCGGGAAACAGAGGCCATGAAAGATGGTTCTGATGCGGTAGCGGATTGGCCCATACTGAATGCACTGATCAACACAGCCGGTGGCGCCAGCTGGGTGAGTTTTCACCACGGTGGTGGCGTAGGTATGGGTTACTCCCTGCATGCAGGCATGGTGATCGTTGCAGACGGCTCTGCCGATGCAGAAGAACGCCTGAAACGCGTGCTGCACAATGACCCTGCTATGGGCGTGCTGCGCCATACCGATGCCGGTTACGAAGATGCGCAACAGAATGCCGAAAAATTCGGATTGGATATCTGGTAAAAATCATAACACATGGCAAAATCTAAAAAAGAAAAATCATTATTGAACGAAAGTTCAATGAGTTTTATACAGGAATACCTGAACAATTCCTCCCCTACCGGCTTTGAAACCAGCGGGCAGAAGATCTGGCTGGAATACCTGAAACCGTATATTGACACCCATTTTGTAGACAATTACGGCACCGTAGTCGGCGTCATCAATCCTGAAGCCGAATATAAAGTAGTCATCGAAGCGCATGCCGATGAGATCAGCTGGTTTGTACATTACATCACCTCCGACGGGTATATCCATGTGACGCGCAACGGAGGCAGCGATCACCAGATTGCCCCTTCAAAAAGGGTCAATATCTATACGAAA